>JAUVKA010000302.1 GCA_030592205.1 Bacteroidota bacterium
ACCACAAAGTCCCCGGCGGCGGTATTGGTTGTTCCGCTGAGGTATACTTCTGAAGCTTCACCATCGGCAAAAACTGCGGTTGATACGAACATGAGTGTCAGCGTAACAGCTGCGATTCTCTTTAGATATTTTACGGTTGTTTTCATTGTATTAAGGTTTTTGTGTTTTAATTACTTGTTGTTATATGACACAACTAATACAAGTGCTGTGCCAAATGTCTTATACATCTGTTTTATAGTTTTTTATAATGGTTTGTGAGGGTTTGTGAAAATTGTTAAATGCGACCGGAAATGGACACCTTTGTACGAAAATGGAAAAATGTAAAAGAATGTTAAAATTTTGTCTGACTGATTGTTACAACAACAAATGGGCCGGCGAATATTCGCCGGCCCATTTAAAGGGTGTAATATTACTGCTAAACTTCAGATTAATCCAGGTGGTTACCCCTTCATCTGTGGTACATAAGATGCAATCAAGCCAACTGCCTGCTTCTTTTCAACTTTCCTGTCTTTCATCAGGACTGACTGGTCATGATACTTTTGTGCATCGAAATCATCCTTTACCCATGGATTTGAGAACATAACCTTTCTGACCCCAAATCCATGCTTGTTGCAATTATAGAAGAACATGAATTCACCATTAAATGCCACAAAAGAGGTACATTTCCCCTCAATATTTACGGCAATCTTCATATTCATTTCAGGATCATCATAGTATACACGGTACACCTCATATTCACTCCCCTGGTAATGAAACATATCATTTGTTGTTTGCACAACAAAATCTCCAGCGGGTGAGCTAGAGGTTCCTGTAAGAAATACTTCTGTTGTTTCCCCATCGGCAAATGCGAACGTGGTGGAAACGAACAATGCGATAGCAATGGTCATCACCCTTTTGAACAAACTAACCTTCTTATTCATAGCGGTATAAATTGATTGTAAATAAATTTATTGATATTTATTGGTACTCTCAAATATGATCAATCAATTGCCGGGAAGAGTGTGTGTAAAGCAATTAAAAAAGAGCCAATGCCAGTGACATGGTTTAAGCTGCCACCCGCCCGATGATCAGATCAACTGCATAGACATTACCAATGGGCCGGGCTTCCAGGTAATACCCTTTTTTGAACGAGCCGTCTAAAAGTTTTCGGACAGCCTCAATGCCAAGGCCTGTATGCGAGTCAGGTTCAAACTGACCCGGGTTATTACAAACCTGTACGGAGTTACGAATCTTCAACAGTATCTTATCATTTTTAACCACCAGGTGTATGGTAATCCAGCCCTTATTTCCACATTTTCGAATGCCATGCTTAAATGCATTCTCTATAAGGGTATAAATGGTAAGCGGAGGGATGGATACATCTGCCGTGTTGCCTTTAACCTGGAAATCCATAATGAAAGAACACTCTCCCAGCCATATCTTTTCAAGCGCGATGTAATCCTGGATCAGTTCGATCTCTTCAGACAGAAGGATCAGGTCCTTCCTGGAATAAGTCACGACTCTTTCCAGCAACTGGGATAATCCGGCAATTGCTTCAGGGGTCTGCTCCGATTTCCGAAGCGAGAGGGCATAAAGGTTATTCAGAGAGTTAAACAGGAAATGAGGCTGCAAGAGATTTTTGAATAGCTCCAGATTGTTCCGGCTTTCTGCCTGCTGAATATTTCGAGAAATAAGGTATTGATTAATAATCATTCTTCTATCCTCCATTTGTACCATCCCTGTACAATCCAAAAGTGATTACATGATATTAAACATGTTTCATGCCAAACAGCCTATATCATTGATTATCTTTAATATGAGCATTTTAGCTATTTATTCCATTGTGTTAAAATCGTTCGGTATTGTACAACCATGTGCGTTTAGGAACAATTTTAATGCCTGGTTAATGCAGAGTCATTAACAATGAATAAGTTTCTGTGTGTTAAGAATGAGGGGGTAAAGGTTAGCCTGCTCTGAATAGGGCAGGTTAGAGGTGCCCTTGTGAAAAGAAACAAAAAAACTTGCCGTCAAGGAAGTTACTTATTAAACCTAAAACTTTAAAGTAAGACTGCTGACGGCAAGTTAGGTATTGATGTGTATAGAGTCAATTCAAAAGTATATCACAACTTACTGTAAAAAAAAGAAATTCAGTTTCTGGCCGTTTAAACCATGTCAACCACATCCGGAAACGTGTGAATGGTGTTTACACTGCAGGGATCATTGTTACCTTAAATTCCTAAAAAAATCTTTAAACCGCTTGTTTATTACGTTTGTAGTTGCTACGAGCGAGTAATAAAAGTTAATATTCAAACTGCTTTCATTGGTAAGCCGGATGTGAATCATGATAATAATCAATTAAGAAATAAAAAGTGGTCCTATGAATAGGTAGTAGCACCGGCTTTTGTTAAAATCTTTCTTTGCAAAATCAAAATAAATATGTGATTATTAGATCACACCAAAAAAAGGAAGTGATATATGAGACACAAACAATTAAAACTATGTGTAGTTATCTTGTTGGGCTTTGGGCTGACGGGACTTCAGGCACAGGAAGCCATATCCGCCACCGGTGGAGAGGCAATAGGTAGCGGTGGCACGGTAAGTTACACAGTGGGACAGGTGATTTATACCGCTCATACAGGAACAAACGGAAACATCATCGCAGAAGGAGTTCAACACCCTTTTGAAATATTTGTTGAAACAGGAATTGAAGAATCGAAAGGAATTAATCTTTTCGTTTCAGTATATCCAAACCCTGCAACAGATTTTATAATCTTATCAGTTGAGAATTACATTCTCGATCATCTAAGATATCAGCTATTCGATTCAAACGGTAAACTATTGGAAAGTAAGAAAGTAACTGGCAACGAAACACAGATCAGTATGAATAATCTTATTCCGGGCAATTACTTTATAAATATCGTCGATGATGGTTCGATCATAAAATCATTCAAAATAGTTAAGAATTAATACAATCCACTAACAGATAAATCAATAAAAGAGATGAAATCAATTTATACAGTTTTAGCAGCAGTTTTGTTAACAGCAAGTGTATTTGCTCAGTCACCGGAAAAAATGAGCTACCAGGCAGTGATTAGAAACAGTAGTGATCAATTGGTAACAAGTCAGGATATTGGCATGCAAATCAGTATTTTGCAAAGTTCTGCAAGCGGTACGGCCGTGTATGTGGAAACACAATCGTCCACAACCAATGCAAATGGTTTGGTTACCATAGCCATAGGAAACGGGACCGTAGTAAGTGGCGATTTTAACGCAATTGACTGGTCGAATGATGTCTATTATATTAAAACAGAAACCGATCCAACAGCAGCAGCTGGTACAGATTATACCATAACCGGCACCAGCCAGCTTATGAGCGTACCGTATGCCCTGCACGCAAAAACTGCTGATAGTATTACTGGTATCATAATCGAAACACAGGATCTTGCTGATGTAGCAGCAATTAACAACTCCGTGAATACCCAGCTAAAAAATGTCACAGACCCCACAGATGAACAGGATGCTGCTACCAAAATTTATACGGACTCACTGATTCATTCGCTTATTGCCCGAATTGACTATTTGGAGAATATTCAATTTCATGCGGTACTATGGAATAAACTCGGATCCGATGAAGAGGTTCAGAACAGTGAAATAGGGCCTGGTGGCACAGTGGTTGGTACTGTAAACTATAACAATGACGTGAAATTCGGAAAAGGACTTACCCCAAATACCGGAAGTGCCGGAAGCGGAGTTGATTTTCCTACAACCGTTGTTGATCCTGAAAAAGGGTGCTTTGAAATGTGGACTAAGTTTTATGCGGCTCCAGTTGCTTATAATTATGGAGTATACGGTTTTGTAAATGTCGCCCATTGGAGTCATAATGTAATAGCTGCGTACTGGCACAATTCCAGTAGCCGTTTAGCATTTGATCTTACATTTAACGGAACTACATATGGAGCAGGCCTTGAGAGTTTTGATCCCCCGCTGGATACACCTGTTCACCTTGCTTTCGTTTGGGACAGGAACGGGATAGATGGTTCAGGCGACTATATTAGAATTTATGTGGATGGCGTAATGATAGCATCAAATAGTGCTGACAATAGTTGGGGCACAGATAATTCATCAGGTAATTTCAGGGTTGCAGCTCCCTGGGATTCAAATTTTGGTACCGATCGCTACTCGGTTGATAATATAAAGATATGGAATTATGCCAAAATAAGTTTTGAAGACAGAAATAGAGAGTAACCTGGAGATACTTCTACGTTAGACGAAGCCCCCGCCGATAGCTGAACGAGCAAAATTGATTTATGAATTTTGCGGCAAAAAGCGCCTTACAGCTGGAGGGTGGTACGGCAGATGCCAAAACCGTGTTAGGCACTTTTGCCGAATGGAAAAGCACATACAAGGCCAGTCGGGCCATCTGGATTGCTGACAGATCCATGAGCGGGGAAACCACCCTGGAAGAATGGGACCACAAGTGATTAATGAGTGGAAAAATAGATTCGCATGGGAACATGGTAGAGGTATGCTGGAATAAAGGCAAAAACGCAACTGACGCACTAAAACAGATCCAAAGCTACGAGGAGGTCAAGGCAATAAACGCTACTCGTAGCAACTACAAGCCATTTTTTAAGAATTTAAGTTATGGATAATTACGGAACAACCATAGCTGTGTGCCCTATGAGTGATAGAGACTTTACCCTGATAGTATGACTCCATCTGTTGAATGGCATTCATGCACTGTTCCAGGTCGTCCTCATACTTTTTCACTCCATCGAGAAGTACCTGTATGGTGATCATGTTTGAAAATCCCGAAGCCTCAATGTTTAATTCAGGGATCACCGGTGCTTTTTCAAATTTTCTGAATATCAGATCCACGAATGAAAATAAGATCATCGGGGGAAGCTTTATATGCCCGGGATCGCCTGAAATAAAAAACTCTACTTCAGGTTTACTCTCCCGGAACAGTGCCACAAGTGAGACCAGTTTTTTGACCAGTTCAATCTCCCTGTAAAACAAATGTTGCTCCTCCCCATGATACATCATTACCTCACTCAGGAGTTCTGAGGTCAGGGCAATGGCATCGGTTACATCCGGAGAGGACCGGTCAACCATCCTGTCAATGTGGTCGATGGCATACAACAACATCAGGGGTTGCACCTTTATCCTGGTATCTTCCATCTGTTGCTGAAGTTTGAACTGTTGGAGCTCTTTTTGCTTATTGTCTGCATGGTACCAGTCCCTGACAGTCCTTGCTGCAACAAAAACCAACACTATATAAAGGTTCCCCAATCCACTTATAATAACATTGCCAGGAGCCAGATAATTATCTGATATAACTGATCCGGT
>JAUVKA010000225.1 GCA_030592205.1 Bacteroidota bacterium
AATTTGCTATGTCCCTCTGGTTGGATCCACCGGATGAGACAGAAGAAGAGCCATTTGAAATGATAACATCGGAGATTGTTGCGTTGGATTCCTCAATGTTTAACACCTGGGTTACCCTGCCGCTTGAAAAGGATGGTGAATCTGAATTCCTTTTGGCCGGAGACTTGGTTTATGCCGGATTAACATACTGGAATTATCATACGGGAACATTGGTTAAACGTAATAAGGGGCTGGCAATGGCTGCGGACAAATCGGTTCCACTTAATGATGCTGTTTCTGTAGCTTTCTCAGGAGATAGCTGGTATGGCGGAGACTATTTGATCACACGGAAGTTGTTGATCCGCATGAATATTAATGATCAAGGAAATTTCACTGATGGTGTAGAGCTGACTGGTAATTTGTCAAGTCTTGAGCAGAATTATCCGAATCCATTCAATGCCAGAACAGAAATTAATTATAAACTGGCAATGGCTAATGATGTGACAATAGATATTACTGATATTACCGGAAGAGTTGTTAAACAACTTAATGAAGGTTTCCGGAGCGTTGGTAATCATACAGCTGCTTTCAATGCAAGCGACTTTGAATCAGGGATTTATTTCTATACCCTGAAGGCCGGTGATTTTGTTGAAACCAAACGCATGATAGTGAAGTAATTCACTATCACCAGATTAGGAAACGGTGGCTCATTTTATGGGCCACCGTTTTTTGATTCAATTGTACTTAGTAATATATGCTTTTTGATCCCATGAGCTGTTCTATTCTTGCTTCAAGGATTATTAAACCTGGATATTAATAAAGGATAATCCGCGTTAATTCTTATTTTTGTTTAAAAGCCTGTTTCATTGAAGAAATTAAATGATATAGCCGATTACGTTAATCATCTGTCATTCGATTTGAAAGCAGAGACCTTAATTGCCTTGCTTCAAAAGGATTTTCTCGATTCAAAAGATATTTTGGTAGCTTTTGATGGTCAACTCAAGAGAAAATATTCCAAAGACATTTCAAAAGCGAAAGTGGAGGAATTCGAGAGCGGCGAGAAAGCGATAATTTTTCATATGAACCGTGATGGAATTTATGATTCCTTGCCTGAGGATCTGTTTCATAGTTTTTCTGAAGAGTCTTTATTGAGGGGAGGGGAAATGGCCCGGGATTCAATGAAGCTTAAGAATGAAGAAAAAGAAACTCGTTCATTTTTTCAGCCTTTTGAGAGTCAGATGTTTTTTCAACTTGTTAATTTGGCAACCAGGGAGAATTTGCTTTTTAATAATCTGTATTCAAATCTGTTACAGGGCTTGATTCCTGATTTCTGGAAAATAAGTAAGGATATTCCAACTGAGTATGCTGATCGTTTGATCAGGTTGATACCCATGGCTCACCAGATCGTGGGGGATAGGGATCTGACGATTCAAACTTTTGAATTTATTCTACAAGAGAAAGTTACCATTGATTTTAATTCCTCTAAGTCACAGCATAGCCCCAAGGATACTCTGGTATCAACTGAAGGGGGATTAGGGGAGTGTTTGCTGGGATTAGATACTTATATTGGTGATATACAGGAAATTCCTACGAGAACAATCCGAGTATCCATAGGTCCGGTATGCAGTTTGGAGCTTATTCATTGTCTTGAAGGAGGATGGCTGACAACCCTCCTGGAATATTTATACAGCTACTTTTTGCCAATGGAGCTGGCAGTAGATACAAGTATGATTCCTGGTGGTGATCATATAGAATTCATTCTTAATGAGGAAGAATCAAAAAATATCACATACCTGGGATACAATTCGGTTTTATAGTTATTAATATAATATAGGAAAGCTAAAACATTATTATGCCGTTATATTTAGAACACTTAAACGTTAACTGGGTGAATGGAATGAAGATTAGTAAGGACCATTTTATCCAGCAGGACAATGCTTTTGATGATAAACTCCGGGATGGGACCGGGCTACATCTTAACAGTATGAATTATGGACTTCTACCTGTATGGCCGGGAGAGCAGAGAGGGGCTTTTAAGGTAGTTTCCAAAATAGACAATCAAAAATTTTTAAAAGTTGATTTGATTCAGTGCAGAGCTGTTACGCCTGGAGGCGCAAGAATAGAGATTTTGGAAGATCATAGGTATCCCCCTTTTTCCATAGATTTAACACAGGAGTTTGACTTGATTAAGGGAGGGGAAACATCTGAGTATTATATTCTTTTAAGTGTTGATATTTTCAACAGGGTCCCTGGCGGTGAACTTGATGCCTCCGAAGAACCTCCCAGATATCCACTTACCAGACCTTCATACAAACTCAGTGTTTTTTCTGCAAAACAGGTTTCCAGGGAAGGGATTAATCCTGCCTCCATTTTTATTGGAAAATTGTATCTCGGTCAGGATAAACATGAAATTGTTGACAGCTATATTCCTCCCTGCATGAGCCTGAGATCTCATAATGAATTAATGGCGTTTTATTCTATAATTGAAAAATTCTTTAATCAATTAGAATTAGATCTTCTCAGTATTATTAGAAAGATCAATGATAAAAATCAGGATACCAGCCTGGCAACTTCTGTCAAATATTTGTCAGAAAATCTGTTACAATACATTTCCGCCTACAATCTAAAACTAAGATGGCAGATTCCCGATCAGGCTCCTGTGTATCTATTTGAGGGGATAGCTGGATTTGCAAGAATTATGAGGAATACAATTGATTCAAATGCCTCAGTTAGCAAGGAGGAATTGTTAAACTACTTCACTAATTGGTCAGAATTGAAGCAAGGGGATTTTGAAAAACTTCTTGTCTATTGTATCAATTTCGAGTATAATCACTATGAGATTCTTAACAATGTTGAGCAATTCAATGAGTTTGTTCAGATTATGACTGCCCTGTTCACAAAGTTGGAATCTCTTGCATACATTGGAAAGAAAAAAGATACAGGTATTTTTGTAAAAGAGGATAAAGCCAAAAGAAGTTTCCTCGCTGACTGATTGTTTATTGTTTAAGGAAAAAGCATATGTTCAGTAATTACCTTAATATCCCCTTCAATTTTAAAGACATAAAGCTAAAAGGTTCAGTTGACAGAATTGATGTGACAAGATCTATTCATAATATGATACATTTAATTACAACTACTGAGTATTATGAGGTCAGACATGATCCCAGCTTTGGTTGTGATATATGGCAATATGACTTTGAAAACATTTATAATCCGCATTCTTTTAAAGAAGAACTGAAGAAATCCATAAGGAACTCGATACGAAATAATGAGAAGAGATTGGTGAATGTAATTGTAGATTTACAGATTGAGCAGGTTGAGATTACAACCAAAGTGAGGAATAAAAGAATAAAAACCAGGATCAGGCTTGTGGTGAAAGGTTTGATTGATCAAACTAATGAGCCGCTGATACATAACGAAATGTTTTTTATAGGACCTTTATCCTATTAATTTTTTTAGAAAATGCCGATAGAATCAAAAGACAGTATTAAAAGAAGAATGATTAAGAATGCCTCCAGACTATGGGGGTATCCTGACAACCAGGATATTAACTCTTTTGATCCATTAGTGGGCATGATTCTGGGTGCTCTCGCCGATGAATTGAACACAATTTCGGGAGAAATTCAAAAAACTGATTCAAGGGTGATTCAAAAGCTGCTTGACCTGCTTTTCAATCATAATTTTCTAAGTCATTTCCCTTCTCATGGTATAATACAGGCGAGTCCTGTACAAGCCCAGGTTCAAGTATCTGATTCAAATCAGTTTTCTTACAGAAAGAGGATTGAGAATTCGCAAAATCGAAGAGAAAAACCTGAAGAGCGTAATATACATTTTACACCCTCCGGGGAGTTCAATATTTTCAAGGGGCAGGTAAGGTTTTTTGCAGGTGGAAATCAATTGTTCCAATTATCAGGCCAGATTAAAGAGACCATTGATTTATCTGGAGTATCCATGATTCCTGATTTTAGCAAATTATATATTGGTTTGGAATTGGACAAGCAGATTAAGGACCTTGTTGGTCTTTTATTGCATTTTTCCATAAAGAACATACCCAATGTAGAGCGTTTTTACAGATCCCTTGAAACAGGTAAATGGTTTATTAATGGAGAGAAGGTCGCTTTTTCTCAGGGGCTGGATTTTGCACTACAGAAAGATGTCAATGGTTTGGAGGAACTTTTCAGGCAAGAGAGTGATATATCATATCGGGCATGTAAATATGTTAACGATTTTTATAGTCACCAGTTTATGATGCTGGATGGGGAAAGTATGCCTGTAGAACAATTATTGAAAAATGGCTCACTCCCTGATGAGTTAAGGCAGCAATATCCTGATGAGATAGTCAAGCTTTTTCCAGATGACCTTTTCTGGATTACAATTGAACTGGCACAGCCGGTATCATCCGATATGATAAGTGAATTGTTACCATTGATGAATTGTTTTCCAATCATTAACAGGGGGAGAAATGAATTTACTCAATCCCTGAAAAAGGGGACTAATATTGTTCCATTGGATACAGAAGATATTTACTATGATATAAAACAAATTTCAAATAGTAAAGGAGTTGTGTATGAGTTAGCTAATTCAGCACATAAGGAGAAAGACAGAAAAAATACTTATATCCTGCGCCAGGGGGGAATGGCCCGATTTGATTCCAGGGATGCTCTTGAGTCCATCGATCACTTGACTGACCTGGTAAGAAACGAGAGTGCTGCATTCTCGATATTGGGGACAGAAATGATTTCATCGGAACTTAAGGAATTGGAACAAATAATTACCCGACTAAAACACCGTCTAGAGAGTGGTTCAACTAGTTATGGTACAGGTTCATATATCATGCTTGATTCGGTGAGTAATTATGAAAGGGTGCATGTGGAGTTCTGGTCAACCAGTGGTGAATTAGCTAATAATATTCGTTCCGGATCCAGATTGAATGTTTATAGGGGACGCGATATAAATGCAAATTCGGTGTATTTGCTCACTAACACTATAGGTGGCAGACATAAGTTATCCGAAGAGGATAAATTAAATAAACTGAGAAGAGCTCTCCTGTCCAAAGGCCGTATCGTGACCAGGGAGGATATCAAGGCTTTATGTTTTGAGCAGTTTGGAAAAGATCTGCAAAAAGTAAATATTCAAAATGGGGTGCAGGCGGAGAGTGGACCAAAAAAAGGACTGGTTCAAACCCTGGATATTATCCTTGTTCTCAAGAAGCAACACAAAATGAGTGAGGAAGATATTATACATAAAGAAGAGGGGCTAAAGATTTTGCTCAAACAGGGTTCAATAAATATGGTCCTTTACCGTGTTTTTATTAGCTAAATGGATTCAACAATCCGAAAACATTTTATATATTTGATTTGGAGCTAATTGGGATTAATATGAAAGTTTATTATAAAGCAATTTCTTGTTTCGTGTTTCTCTTCGGCCTAACATCTCTTGTCGTTGGTCAGGAGAATTATGCTTCAAACATCAAAATGGATATTTCCACAAGTCAAAAAATGTTGATTACATATGATTTATTATCTCCGGAGATAAATTCATTATACAATGTCAGCCTTACCATGACTTATAGGGGCAGCCCGTTAAAATTCAACAATGTTTTTGGCGATTTTGGACGCTTAATTTCAGCAGGAAGAGAGAAGGCGATTGTCTGGTATTACAGTAATGATTTCGAGGGAAACATTGCTGATGTCAAAGTGAATATTATGGCCAGTATGATTCCAGCACCAATGGCAGGTTTTGAATATGAAATTATAGGGGATAAGCTCCCTTTCACGGTTGTTTTTCAAAATCAATCAAAGAATAGTGATTCTTATATTTGGAATTTTGACGATTCAGGATCGGGACCAAGCAACACATCGAACATGGAGAATCCGGAGCATACCTATTTACGAGCACGTGTCTTTTTGGTTAGCTTAACTGCCATATCAGAAGAAAGTGGGTTGAGGGATTCTGTTAGTATGCAAGTTAATTTAAACCTGGGTGAATTACCTGTATCAAGTTTTAAGTATAATCTTACGTCCAAAGCTGCGCCTTCAACAGTATGGTTCAAAAATACAGCAACTCATGCGGATGAATATCACTGGAGTTTTGATGACCCGGATTCAGGAAGCAAGAATTATTCTGCAAAGAAAAATCCTGTTCATATTTTTTCCCTGCCGGGTAGCTATCAGGTAATATTGACTGTTACGAATACAGAAAGTATGGAAAGTCATAGCCATAGTGAAAATATAATAGTTATCGATTCCCATAATTAGGCTGTAGATTTATTTACTTTTTGACAGCTTCCAGAATCCCCTTTAGGAAAACATTTCATACATTTGATTTGTTTGACTATATACTTTGTAGGCTTGAACCTGGGTAGTGGAATTGTCTAAACGAAATTGTACTTATTCTCCGCTTAAGAATTTGTAAAATAGTTTAGATCTATTTGATTAATGAACTTTAATATTATTCCGATGAAAAAGTTAGTTCTATACTTATTCCTAATCATAGCATTTGGTTTTTCTACCAGCCACATATTTGGACAAGAAAATTATGCTATTAACATAAAGACTGAAATATCAGGTAGTGAAAAAATGCTCATCACCTATGATATTGAGACTAAGGATGGAGCAAAGTTCTTTAACGTTATAATACTATTAACCCACAATGGAGAGCAAATCAAGGCTAATTCAGCCTATGGAGATTATGGAAGCAAAATTGGTCCAGGTTCTGATAAGGCCATTGTATGGTATTTCAACAATGATTTCAAGGAGGATATAACAAAAGTTGAGGTGGA
>JAUVKA010000004.1 GCA_030592205.1 Bacteroidota bacterium
GGATCCAAGCCAATTGTTTACTGTCTGCTGAATCCTGATGATTCAATTCATTACCTAAGAATCAGCAAATCATTTATGACCACCGGCAGCCCCAATGAGTTTGAGGTCGCTCCAGACAGCCTCCTCCTTCACGATGATTTTTACGCCTACCTGGAGGAGGAAAAGCCAGGCAGAACAGGAGATATTACTTACTTCGATCTGGCCAATTTTAATACACGTGATAGTGGCTATTTTCCCAGGGAAGGACTCGTAACATTGTCATTAAAGCTAAAAATTGAGCCTGGCGAGACCTATAGCCTGTATATTAATCTTCCAAATATCCCCAAATTATTAAGCGGAAGCACGACAATAATTTCTTCAGTGAAAATACTTGACCCAAGCCCTTTGCCTGGCCGGGAAACAACTATCCTGCCAGAACAAGGATATCATCTGCGATGGTCATCCAGCGCTAAATATGCTGTATATCAAGTCTTAATGGAGCTCAACTACTTAGAAGGGGATTCGATTTTTCATGTCACAAAAACAATGGAATTACCAAGACCATTGATTTTTGTCAATGAAGAAACTCAGATGGTTACAAGCTATATTAATGGGGCTTCCTTTTATAAGCAGATTATAGAAAGTTTATCACCACCTCCCGCAGGAGTCAAACGAAAGATGATAGGATATGATGTTGAGCTGTTTGCAGGTGGTGAAGAGCTTGCTCTGATGACCCGGTTTGATGATAACTTCTATCAATCCTTCTTTGGCCTTAATGATTTTACTAATATTGATGGTGCAATAGGGGTTTTCAGTTCAATTTCATCCACTGCATCATATAATAACCGTTTCTCAGATTTTACTATTGATTACCTTGCCACAAGTGATTCAACAAAGACCCTGGGCTTTTTGAAACATGATCAAGATCTCTAAAATATGAAAAAAATTGCTGCCATAATTCTAATCTTGATTTCTTCCCTGATCTCCTGTGATGACACGGATAACATCGACAACAGCAGCACCAATCCGGAGATGCCTCCTCATCATGGTATCCTGGAATTCCATTTCGTTATGCCTGAGTATAAGATTCCAGAGAATAAGCTTCACCGAATTTCTTTGAACTTATCATATGACGCTGAAACTCTTTACCGAAGTGAATATTTTCATAAAGAGAATGTTTCTGATTACCTGGAACAATATAAGATTCTTCTTCCCGTGGGATCATACTATTTCAATGCTGTAATTACCTGTTCCTGCGGAGGTGATACCTGTTTGAATGGAGGATTCCCTGGCGGGCAATTCGGAATGAAACATGACTTCGACAAATTTACAATTCATGACCAGGGAACGACCGTAGTTAAAACGGCATTTCAGTAAAACGAATGCATTCGTCCCAATAGTTATTCACGTATCAACCTAAGAATAGGGCAGGCTCTCCTTAGCTGTTGTTCACGTATACGCGAAAACTCTTCAGATGGATACCTTAAAACCACTTGAGTGGATACTCCTAATCACTTCTCCCCCTTGCCAATGCCGAAGCATAAAGCTGCTGTAGGAAGGAATAAATAACCAACTCCTGCAATCTTTGCTTGGAACGAAATCCCCGGTTAAGACTCATATGAATCATATCAGACATTCTGGTCTGCTTAAGATTGTTATCCCAGGATTTTACAGATTCCTCAAATGATGGTATTTTCCTGATTGAATCCGAACGCAGTTTGATGGCTTTTGTTAAACCAGGAAGCATCAACTCTTCCGGCTGCTTCAGGATGCTTTCCAGATGGGTGCGGTTCCTACGAAACTTTTCATCAATCTGAAGTCGAAGTTTTTTCCCTCCCCTAATCTCCGCAGAAAGAGTATCTACCATCTTCGTCACCAATTCAATACGAGATTCCAGCGAATAAGAAAAATCAGAAAAAAGATTGTGAGCACTGAGCAGAGCTATCTTCCATCGCAAATTTTCCCCATCACTATCAGCCCATAATTCTGGTAGAACACTTATCCAAAATCTCGTATCAAGATCAAAAATCAATTCGGCATTTTCGATCCAGTCCTCACCGTATCTTTCCAGCTCTCGCTCATAGCTTCCAATCTCAGACTTCCAAATCAACTTTTCCTTATACATGTCTGAGGAAAACGCCTGGCACATTTGAACAATAGACCCAAAATGCTCTGGTTTTACAATTTCAAACCGGATACGGAGATGAAAAGCCGGATCAAGGTATCGCAGAAAGAAACATTTCTTAATCATTCCTTGCTGTTCCAATTCAGCTAACAATGGTGGAAAAGTATTTGCCAGCCAGTCTTCAGCTGTTTCAGGGCCCAAATACAGACGTAGGTATAACCACTCCTCACCGGGGAAAAAAACTCTTTTCATCCTGAAGATTTATGAAATGATAATAACACCTGGTTGGCATGTTCGCCTCCCGGGCTTCGAACTGGAGATCCATGCTCATATAGGAAATCCCTAAATAAAACATGCTTTCTTGTCCGTATAGATTCCCATGCAGATAATACAATATTACTATTGGCCCAGTGAATGAACATCTCCTGGTCACCATCAGTCCAAATAACACGTTCAGGCAACTTGTTTTTACCGGCCCATTCACAAATTCGCTCGTACAAACTCAATCCATTAAGATTCGTTTTTTTCAGATCCTCCTCCACCTTAACTCTCCATCTGGGCAATGTAAGAACTAACTGCCCGTACCGTATCCCCGGTAGAAAATCATACATCTCTGATAAATACCCCCAGCCAGGGAAAAACCCGCCCATAGAATCCTGATGCACGCATTCTGCCAGAAACTGGTAGAGGGGGAGCTGCCGAAACTGATAATTATGCGCATTGGTCAGTCGCGGAAGAATAGTTTTGTCCTGATTTTTATGCCTTAATACAATTTTATCGTCTACTACCGAAACCATAATCTCATTCGGATGTATTACCCCAGCTTCATCACCAGAACTGGCAAGATATGGTATCTCCCAATCGTAATATGAAGGCCTCTGCAGGATATTGCCTGTTCTGTCTTCAGGTAAATGAACAATTTCTGCAAGCAGATGGTCAGGATATTTTGCAATATCATCCTTGATCATTTCTTCTACAAGTTCATTCAGCTTACCTTCAGGCTCCATAAATCCAAACCGTCCGAGTAAATGCGCCGGGTTTCCAGCAGATGCAAGATCAAAAACAATAGTAGTTTTTAGCGGATCTCCTGCCAGGCGACACATCGCATAAACCTGATTCGGCCAATGGCCTTTTTGAATTCCCAACTCTCTTATATCACTCTTATTAAGATCAATATAAAGAGATCCCGCATTTCTGGACTCATTTATTTTAGCCAACAAAACGGGGTGTGGCGGTCTGGAACCATCAGGTTCAATTCCCACCGGAAAGTCCAACTGATCCAGGAGGGGGCTCGGATCAGCCATCTGTTGGCCAATTGGTCCGCTTAATCCGATTCCATATTCAGCATCCATTACCAATGGTAAAGCAATCTTCTGTGAACCAAATCTATCTTCGAATTGTTTTTTAAATTCTTCCAGAATTTTTCTTGGTCTTTGTCGGGATAAGGCCTTCAAAATCCTTATTCCCATTAAAACCCTATTCGACAGATCCTGGCTGAGTTCAGCATTCTCAAAGCTCGTTTGCAAATCGCCTTGAATCAGATGAGCCGGATTGAACTTAACATCGCTCTGCTTTGCCAAATCAATAATTTCATCCACTTGGTTTTTCAGTCTCCCCGGCTTGCTATGGCTTGATATTTTATCCACCAGGAGTCTGTAATTCTGAAAACTCAAATGTTCTCCTGATAAATGAAATACTTTTCCCAGCAGTTTAGTGGAAAACTCCTGCCCCGTTAAATTCGGATACCATTCAGGTACTAATATCTGCGAATCCACTAATTCATTCAAAAAAGCTGTGGCATCACTTTCCTTGTATCCCTTTCCAACAACCTGTTCTATGAGATATATCCAACTTCTGATTGAATCGGTGTTCATAATGATCTCATCGAGAATCGGATTGCGGTCGACTGCAACTATTCGATATCTTTTCCTTGCATCTCCCAGGTAGAAAACCTCAATATATCTCCATTTTGCCCCAATTTTATAAAGACTAGTATTGGATTGATATGATAATCCCGGACGAAAATCAAGATCAGCTGTCCATTTCATAACCCGGGCACCCAAGAATTCCATATCCAAACGACAATTTATTTGATGCTCCTGGAATTCTTTTATTTTGATTTCTGTTTGTGGCCCTATAAGCCCTATACCAACACCTGCAAACAAACCGAAAGGGGTGCTTCGATAACACATACGGATATAGTAACGAAGGAAGGAATTTGAAATACCAAGGGAAAGATTGCCCTGACTGATCTCTGAATTCAATTGAGTAAATAGTGCAGGTGAGGCCAGTTGGATTGCATCCTTAATCAAGTGATTTTGCCATTGTTGCCTGACGAATTCTAGAAGTTTATCCGGATAGTCTGGTATTTCCTTCATCTTATCCAAAGGAAAAACGGGTGTTCGAATGACAAATCCGGAGTAACAATCATAGGAATTGGCCTGACCCATAAAAAAGAAGATTTATTAAATAGAAAAGGAATGATAAAATATCACCCTTGTCCGGTAAAAGTAATTATTATCCCGTATCTACCCGGCGAAAAATTACCCTTCGGCCTCAACAAAAACATCTGCTGGGGGGACAGGGAAAAGCCCGAGGCTGCTACCCAGGTCTAAAAGCTTTGTAACAGCTGCTCTCCCCTCTTTTCCAAGGCTTATAGAGTATTCATTAACAAATGTATCCACATGTTGAATAAGAATATCTTCCCTCATCTCCTGCGCATACTTCTTCATGTATTCAATAGCCGAACCAGGATTATCCCGTGCAAATTCCAGACTTTTTCTGATTAGATTCTGGATTAATACCTGATTATCCAAGGCTATTCCTCGGTCTACCACGATCCCTCCAAGGGGAATCGGCATCTCTGTGGTTTTCTCCCAAAATTCCCCCAGATCAATAATTAACTGAAGGCCCCTTTCAGAATAGGTAAATCGATTTTCATGGATCAATACACCCACATCCGCCTCATCGGAAAGCACCACTTCTTCAATATCAGAAAAAAGATAAGACCGTTTTTGCTTTGCATCGGGAAAAGCTATCCCTGTTAAGAAATTGGCCGTGGTTAATTCACCGGGAATTGCAATTCGCACATTAGAAACCTCATCAGGATAAATCTTTCTTTTGCTCACAACAAGAGGTCCGTTTCCCCAACCCAATGCACTGCCGGCATCTAATATCTTATAAGTGGCCGACACATGACCATAAGCATGGTAAGATAACTTGGTGACATCAAGACCTCCTTCTAAAGCCATGGAATTAAGTTCTTCAACATCAGCCAGAATTGGAATAAACTCTATCCCGCCGGTATCAATCTTGCCATTAACAAGAGCATCAAATATGAATGTATCATTTGGGCAGGTACTAAAACCGATGGTGAGCTTCATGAAAATCTGTTAAAATCAATTAGTATTACTCCTGATAACAAAATCAAACAACCAGTTGTTCAGATTTTGAATAGCCAGATCCAATTCCCAGGCTTCCCTATCTCTTGGCTCAACAAGATTTGAAATTGACCTGACCTGGATAATTGGTATACTGTTCTGGAGGCATACAAAAAAAGCTGCAGCACCCTCCATGCTCTCAATATCAGGGAAATATTTTGATTTCCTTTGGTCAATCAATTCCTTGCTTCCGCTTGCAGTATTCACGGTTATTCCTTTAACCATTGGGAGGCCGGTTGCCTTTTGAAGAGGGTTCACAAGAACTCCCTTGCTAAACGGCTCCAGGTCAGGATCTGACAAACCTGCATCGAAAATACTTGTGAAAACGCCCCGGTCATCAATACCCAGATCAGCAAAACAATCCTCCCCCACCTCCACAAGTGTTCCCTTCTCAATATCAGGATTATAACTACCGGCAACACCAAGCTGAATAACCCGGTCATAACTATCTTTTGACAGCAAACTTGTTAAGTGAAATATAGTTGCAGGGGATCCCACTCCAGAAATCAGCAGACTAAGGTCATCCCTTAAATATACCGGTTTGTAAAGAGGCAATTCTACCTGGAATCCTGCTTTTTCAATAAAAGGTTGGATTTCCATTCGGGTTGAAACTAGTATTAATTGCTGCATCCGTTTAAATTATTCTGACGAAAGTTAGCTTTTTAAAACTTTTTTTATCCTTATTTTGTCCTACTTTTCTAAAATAAGGATCAGAAATAATGGAATTTACACTACACGATAATAATGGTAACGGGTATAAACAGATTGAACGTTACAACGACGAAACAACTCTGGCAATAGCAGATCATTACCAGAAAATCCTGGACTTGCTGGGAGAGAATATTGAGAGGGAGGGCTTGGAGAAAACCCCATTGCGAGTAGCCAAAGCTATGCAATTCCTAACTCAGGGCTATGAAATTGACCCCGTGGACATATTGAAGTCTGCTATATTTAAAGAGGATTACCGGCAAATGGTGCTGGTCAAGAATATTGATTTGTATTCAATGTGTGAACATCATCTTTTACCATTTTTCGGAAAGGCACATGTAGCATACATACCTAATGGCTATGTAACCGGATTGAGCAAAATAGCAAGAGTAGTAGAGGCGTATGCACGTCGTTTACAAGTGCAGGAAAGGCTTACAACCCAGATCAGGGATGTTATCCAGGATACTCTTAAGCCCCTTGGAGTTGCTGTAGTGATTGAAGCCCAGCACATGTGTATGCAAATGCGGGGAGTTCAAAAACAGAACTCTGTCACCACTACCTCTGATTTTACCGGTGCCTTTCTGAAAACTGCTACAAGGGAGGAGTTTATCCACTTGATTAGTGCAAAATTGTATTAATCGCCCAAAAGACTAATTAAGAATTAACAATATTTATATGAAACGTGCCTTCGTTTTTCCGGGTCAGGGTGCCCAATATCCAGGAATGGGAAAAGACCTTTTTGAGCAATCATCTAAAGCAAAAGAGCTCTTTGTACTTGCTGATCAAATACTTGAATACTCTATTTCCGATATTATGTTTGAAGGATCCGAGGAAGATCTGAAACAAACCAAGGTAACCCAACCCGCAATTTTCTTGCATTCAGTTATCCTGGCCAAAGTGGTTGGAGCATCCTTCAACCCCAACATGGTTGCTGGCCATAGCCTTGGAGAATTCAGTGCCCTTACTGCAGCAGGCGCCCTGAGCTTCGAAGATGGACTTAGCCTGGTATACCAGCGTGCAATGGCTATGCAGGCCGCATGTGAGATGAATCCATCCACAATGGCCGCCATAATTGGACTGGAAAATGAGCTTGTCGAACAAATTTGCCAGAGTATTGACGAGGTAGTTGTACCAGCAAATTACAATACCATTGGCCAGATTGTGATCTCCGGCTCTCATATCGGAATTGATCAGGCTATTGAGTTACTGAAAGAAAAAGGGGCCCGGCGTGCCCTGAAGTTACCTGTTGGCGGCGCTTTTCATTCTCCTCTTATGGAACCTGCACGGGAAAAATTAGCTACTGCTATTACTGCAGCACCTATTACCACTCCCTCTTGCCCAATCTACCAAAATGCTGATGCACTTCCACATACTGATACAGGCAAAATCCGTGAAAATATTGTGGCTCAACTAACAAGCCCTGTCAGATGGACACAGACAGTACAGAATATGTTCAAGGACGGTGCCGGTGAATTTATAGAAGTAGGCCCCGGAAAAGTTCTTCAGGGCCTGGTAAAAAAAGTTAATCGCGAAGCGCAAGTGATGAGCCTTTCGATGAGTGACAAATGACGAATGACAAATGACGCCCTGAGTAACTCGGAATCTGCTTCGCCGAAATAATAAATGACGAGTGACATGAAAACAATTGCCTTACTTCTCCTTATTACTATTATTGGCTTGAACCCGGTTTCAGCCCAGAAATACAAAAATACTTTCACCCACCAGGATACTCTACGTGGCAGTATCACTCCCGAAAGAGTATGGTGGGATCTTAATTATTACCACCTTGATATCCGGGTCAATCCAGCCGACAGTTCACTCGGCGGACAAAATCTTATTGGATATACCGTTTTGGCAAGCAAGCAGCTAATGCAGATTGACTTGCAACCTCCGATGACAATCAGCTCGGTGGAACAGGATGGCGAGAAACTTGATGTTCAGCAGGATGGGAACGCCTGGTTTGTAAGATTGAATTCACCGCAAAAAATTGGCGACTATAAGGAGATCCTGGTGTATTATGAAGGTAAACCACAAGTAAATCTTCGTCCCCCATGGGGCGGTGGTATTGCCTGGAAAAAAGACATGAACGGGATTGATTTCGTGGCGAATGCCAACCAGGGAGATGGTGCGAGTCTGTGGTGGCCCTGCAAGGATCACATGTATGATGAACCCGATAGTATGCTTATGAGCATCAGGGTACCTGACCCTCTAATAAATGTGTCAAATGGCCGCCTGAGAGGTGTTGAAGAGCATCCTGACCAAACCAGTACATACAATTGGTTTGTATCCAATCCAATAAGCAATTACTGCGTGAATATTAATATTGGAGATTATGTTCACTTTTCAGATACTTTTCCAGGCGAAAAGGGCCCTCTTGATTGCGATTACTGGGTACTGAAGGATAATCTGGATATCGCAAAAAATCATTTTAAACAAGCACATAAAATGCTGGAGGCATTTGAGTATTGGTTCGGCCCATATCCTTTCTATGAAGACAGCTATAAACTGGTAGAAGTTCCCTACCCCGGAATGGAACACCAGAGTTCTGTAACATACGGCAATGGCTACAAAAATGGTTATGGCGGCCGGGACGTCAGCAGTACCGGTTATGGGATGGAATTCGACTTTATCCTGGTTCATGAATCAGGGCATGAATGGTTTGCTAACAATATCACCTACAAAGACATTGCAGACATGTGGATCCATGAAAGTTTTATTGCATACTCAGAGAGTCTTTATGTTGATTATTTTTTCGGCAAAGAGGCAGGTGCAGCATATTGCCGGGGTACCCGATTAAACATTGCAAATGACCGGCCAATAATTGGTTTTTATGATGTAAACCGGTCGGGTTCCGGAGATATGTATTCCAAAGGAGCCAATATGCTTCATACTATTCGGCAAATTATTGATAATGACGATAAATGGAGATCTATTCTACGAGGATTGAATGAGGAATTCTACCACCAAACTGTGATAAGCAAACAAATTGAAGGATACATAATCGACAAATCAGGCCTGGACCTTCAGCTTGTGTTTGATCAGTACCTGCGCGATACCAGGATCCCTACATTTGAATATGCTCTTATCGATGGCAAAATGCGCTACCGTTGGGCCAATTGTATCAGAAGATATAACATGCCAGTCAAGGTTTGGATCAATGGAAAAGCACAGGTGCTAAAACCCGGTCAGCGCTGGAACACCCTGGAGCTAGAATCTCCAATAAAGCAAGTGAAAGTTGATCAGGACTTCTACGTAGCAAGCCTGGAATTGACAGTGATTGGTGAATTTTGAAAAAAAGATCCTGTTTTTTAACCACAAAGACCCCAAAGGACATCACAAAGTAACACTAAGGAAAATCTGATATCCAATTTCTTTGTGAACCTTTGTGAAATCCTTTGTGTATCCTTTGTGGTTAGATCTTCTTACTCCCCAAGCAGTGCTTTCGCAATACTTCCGTAAACCCAAGCAAGTACATTGAAAACAAACAGGCTGGCAAAAAGCAATAGAATCCCAACAAAGGCAACAACAATTGTTTCTGGAACAGAATCAATCACCCAAAAACTGTTATTGGGCCAATCAACATTAAACCAGGGATAATGGTAAATGATTGGCAGGGAAATCATACTAAGGGATGCTGCCAGTAAGCTTACAGTCAGGCTAAATGAAAAAATACCCATAGGGAACCGCAGAAATAAAAATAACAATCCTTTCCAGGTTAACGGACTTTTAAGCTTTTCCCTCAGGCGTTTCCAAAAACCCTGAACTGATGGCTCTGGAAGTTTGGGCCTGATTTGAAAGCCTAATAAACTATTTGTCAACTGCACTTCAAACCTGGCAAACCAATGTACTAAAATCATTATACCCATAAGGATGAAAATTCCAAATACGGTAATCAGTAAACCGAATCCCAAAGAAATTCCAGTCACCAGAATAACGAAATAAAAGATCCCAAGAGGAAATGATAACAGGAGATACAGAATATTGACCCAGGTTTGGGTTTTCCAGAGTGAATTGAAAAAATCAGATCCGCTTGGTAGTGTTGGTTCAATTATTTTCATAACAGCAAGTTAAGGAAAATCAGAGAATCAGAGAATCAGTTATTCAATTAAATGTTAACGCTACAGGTAATTAATCTGTATCTCAACTTGTTTATTAATCCACCAATCCACTATCCTGAAGCCTCAAGCCTGAAGCCTTAGAATTAATAGCGAACGAAGTGAGCGTAATAAACCAATAGACTAATAGACCAATATACTAATCAAATAATCAACTAATTAACCAATCAATCTCCACTTTCTATTTAATATACTTAGGCGTAAATACAAACATCAAATAAGTCCAATTGGAAGTTTCATCTATTGATCCTGTTTTTATATCAGCCATCCCTTCACCGGCAAACATTTGCGAATATCCAAACTGCAACTTGATATTATCAGCAACCGGATAAACTATGAATAAATCCGCTTCAGAACCAAGATAATTACCATCTGTTAGAGCTACATCACTCATAAAGGCGTGAAGATGAGCATTCAGAGTTATTGAGTTGATCTTCTGACTAAGGCTGAGTGTAAGATCCTGGAGACCAACGGAATTCATATGATTCCCCACAAAAAAGTAATCCATATGACCATTGAATTTATGGTTGGTTCCGTAAAAAGGAGAAAATGAGTTATTGACAATAGTTTTCCCAGTCTCTGTTCCAGATAATATCTCATAACTGATTCCAATCTTTGTCTTATCCGATAAAGCATAAGCAGATTCTACTAAAATCTCATATGCATTTATATCTTTCCCTGTCGGATCAGTACCTGTTTGGTAATAAGCATTTCCACCAATTGATAATTTTCCGGTTTTATACATCAAATATGAGCCGATGGTCTGGCTATACCTGATGCCCTGCTCGGTAATTTCATCAGTTGGGGAGGTAGTGATTGTGAATGGAACCCCGTTATTAAGTGCAAGCAGACTAACATTTAGTTTTCCAAAACTTCTATTGAACCAGAGAAATTGCATGGATTTGTAAGCATCAGGTCCAAGATAAATATCATTAGTTCTGTTGCCCGATTGGTTATAAGCCAGACCAAAGTGCAAATTAAATTTGCCCTGATATTTAGCCAATAAGAGATCATGACTTCTAGCCTGCTGAGCCCAGCCCACACTTCCAAAGATCCGGTGATTATCATATACCAATTCCTGGCGCCCCAATTGCAAACTTATATCAGAACCTAAATTGGCCTCTGCCCAGGCTTCATGAACACTGGTTGCAAAATCTTCATTAGCAATTAATTGTCTTTGATTACCCCAATTCCTGACATCCTGAAGGACCAATTTTGCAGTCAGCTTGTCGGATGTAAATCCAAAATTAAGCCTCGTTCTCTGACTGGTAAATAAAGAAGCTGCCTGATCAGCCTGGGAAAGACTTTTATATCAATGACTGTATTCAGTTCGGGGGCGGAATTCACCACTAAGAGTGAATTGTGCCTTTAATCCACTTACGATTAAGAAAACAGATAGAATAATTATAATTGATTTTTTCATTGCTCTTTCGTTTAGTTTTGATTCACCGTTTTGGTGAGATATCCTGATTCTCTAATCTCAGCTTTTTTCAACCATTCCGGGACTACTTTTTTCAGGAATTCTTGCTTCCCAGATTCCAGTTTTTCAACTGGTAATCCAATAAATTCATGAGCTTTTGCCTTAGTTGAAATATCAGGATAAGGGATTTCCTCATTGTGGCCAAGTTCAGCAAAAAGCCTAGCAAGTTTTATCCGGCCTTCCTGGGCGATAGTAATACCGGTTGAAATAACTCTACTGGTCTCAACTGGTGAATGAAATGATCCACCGTGGCTTGCAGCAGCATAATCCCATCTCCATTGAGCATGGCGAATATCCATTAGAATGGCTTTCATTTGTTCCTCTGAGGCTCCAAAATCCCATGCGAATTTGGCCTCAACATGTGCTCTAACGATCAACTCTTCTAGCTTATCCCTGTTTTCAATAATTTTATCCTGATGTGAATACACATCCTTGATCAGTTGTTCAGTTTCTTCACGATGGCAAACCTGACATGAGTTTGCAATATTATTCAAAGGACTCTGTACATGATGGTCAGTAAATTTTTGTCCACCTTCACTCATATAAGGCATATGGCAATCTGCACATGACACTCCTCTTGTTGCATGCGTTCCTGTCAAATAAATTTCATAGCCAGGATGTTGTGCCTTTAACATAGGTGCACGGCTTACGGCATGAATCCAGTCTGCGAATTCAATTTCGTCATAATATTCCTCCATTGCTTCAACTGATAATCCTTTGTCCCACGGAAGAGTCAGATATGGTACGTCCTCGATTTTTTTCTTGTCAAAATAATACTCAACATGACACTGAGCACAAACCAGGGAGCGCATTTCCTGATGAGTTGCATCATTGATGTTTTTCCCCATACGCTCAAAAGCCTCGATGAGTACCGGTCTGGTTATCTTGAGATTCATTGTTTTTGCATCGTGGCAATCTCCACACCCAATTGAATTTACTATTTCATGTCCTTTAGTTTCCCATGATCCTTTGTAGAATTCAGCAATGCCAACTTCATTCATAAGACGTGGCACATCAGGGCTCTTACAAGACCAGCATGTATTTGGCATGGGACTTTTGTTTCCATCCATCGGGGCACCTGTTCGCAAAGTTTTTTGTATATCTTCAACCGCATAGGCATGTCCCCTACCCTGGTTATAGTCTTTTGAAAAACCATATCCAGACCACAAAACAACAAGCCTGGGGTCATCCTCAAGCATATCGATCATTGTGTTCCCATTGTATTTACTCTTGAAGGAATCGTCTTTCGTTTGCTTATATGATTGATACTGACGAGGAAAATTTGCTCCCCATACTTCATTTCTGGGCTCGTATTGTCCATATTCCACTTGCGGGGTGTAAACGATCAGGGCTTCCGACTTGCGCTCTATGATAGAGGAAGCCAACAAACCAAGAAGAAAAACGATCACTACTGTACCACTAAACAGAATCCAGCCCATCCAGGGCTTCTTTCGAATAATATCTCTAAGTGTTGCCATAGTTTTGGTTAATTAGCAATTTTATTGATTGTATTTATTTGTTTTTTCTGATTGTAAAAAGAGCATCGGATTAGGA
Source organism: Bacteroidota bacterium (assembly GCA_030592205.1). Taxonomy (GTDB): domain Bacteria; phylum Bacteroidota; class Bacteroidia; order Bacteroidales; family UBA12481; genus JAUVKA01. The sequence continues at coordinate 13,402 of JAUVKA010000004.1, forward strand.
ACACTCGACAAACTATTGACCCTTCCGTGGGGAACTTCCCGATGACAATCCCAACAAGGCCTTTCAGTTCGCTGATGCTGAAAAACATCAGTTTTTGCAAGCAGTTTGGCATCAGTCAGCAGGTTTGAATGACAACGGACACAATTATCCTGCACTACATCTCTGCCAGCCTCATGAATAAAAATTACCTGGGGTTCTTTTCGTAAGGTGAACATACTTGCATGCCGCAAGCCATCCTTTGCCTTAAAATAATACTTGTTAAATACATTATTATGCGGCACATGGCAATCATTACAATTTGCCCATTCCCTATGCGAACTATGCGCATAGGTAGCATATTGCGGTGCCATGATATGACAATTCACACATGTTTTTGGATCATCCGACAAATAGGATGGTGCTTTTGATGCATATATTAGAAAAGCTGCCAGACCTAGAATACCTGCAGACAGAACATTGATGTACAAGCGCCAATTATCCGGAGGTTTTAGGAAATTAAAAAGGTTCTTTGCCATAATTGCACAGGTGATTGTTATTAAAATAACAAAGATAGATTTCTGTCATGTTGTTTTTGTAACGACAGTTACTTTTCAAATGCAATTAACACAATTTTAACAAGGGGGTGGATTCATGGAAAGGACTTAAGAACGAGGCAATAAGAAAAAAATCAGAGAATCAGAGAATCGGTAATTGAGACTCAGTAACTCGAAGAATCGAACCAACAACCTAAAATTCAGTGAGACACAATATTCGGGAGCAGGGCGAACTGAATATTGATGAACGAACTAATCCGGATATATCGGGACAAGCTAAAACCTATAACTAACTATCCCTTCGTATCTCCTGTATAATTTCCAAAGTTTCGGTAATTCTAGAGACTAGATTATTTGGATCCTGATCTTCAACTAACTCCTTTGTAAATAATTTGGATCCCATTCCAACACAGCAAACACCGGCATTGAACCACCCTGTAAGGTTTTCCTTAGTTGGACTGACTCCTCCTGTTGGCATTAACTGCACCCATGGCATAGGCCCCAGAACAGCTTTTATAAAACCAGGACCTCCAGCTGAACCACCAGGAAAAACCTTTATAATGCTAGCGCCCCATTTATCAGCCTGATGTATTTCTGTTGCTGTTCCGGCACCAGGAATCCACAATACCCTAAGTTGCTTACAGGCTTCAGATAATTCAGGATCAATTACCGGACTAACAATAAATTTGGCTCCTTTGGAAACATACCTTCTTGCAATATCTCCTCTAAAGATGGATCCGACTCCAATCGTCATATCTGGCATTTCAATCTGAACATATGAAATGATTTCAGCAAAAACGTCAAATGCACCGGCACCTCGATTGGTCCATTCAAAAACCCGTAACCCAGCATCATAACATGCTTTAATAACGCGTTTCGATGTATTAATGTCATTGTGATTAAACACCGGTACAAGACCGCAATTCTTTATCTTTTCAGCTATTTCGTTCATTCGGTTATTCAGTTATTCGTATCACATCTCTCCACAACCGTGCCTTTCCAACATCCGGTCTATCTGGCGTGCCATCAAAATTAAGTCCAAAATATGATGAAGGCTGCTGGCAAAGTAATTTTTCTTTAAAGATTGCGCGAGTAAGGTTAATCACTGTAAAAGAGAGCTCGCCATTTTTCTGATCAGTAAAAAAGAAATCAGCATTTGTTTCCATATATCCATACTTGATTCTGCCGGACTCCCATGAATATTTTGGTCGTCTGTGATCTTTGGTCAAATCACTCTTCAGATCACTTTTTATTCCAGTCTGAATAGTTCGGTTGGGCAGGGAGATCCGAACCGACAATCCTTCTTCTTCATAATCTGGTCCTATATATTCTATTGCTTGTACCCACTGCTCAACATTTTCATCCTCATCGTGAGGAATCAATACCGTAACAAAGCCTATTTGCTGTCCCATTTCAAAGAACTGACCGGAGAATTCAGAAATAGCGATTTCATCCTGGTAATTGCGAGCTTCAGACTGAGTTTGCTCAAATCGATAAATATTTTTTGGAAAGTAGATCAACAGATTCTGATCACTACCAATTAAGCGTCTGCCAATAGAATCATATCGGGTATCATACCAGTGATCTCCCTGTTGTATTATTCTCTGAGTATGCCACATATTAGCAGCAGTAAAATACTGCTCAGACCGGGATTTAAATACATCAAATACCACAAACATTACTGGGTCCTTGATGTATACAATTACACGATCCCATTCATATCCCATCTCATCATCAATCATACGTGTACGACTATAATCATGATCGGGAAATGTTAGAAAGTCGATTTTCTGGGTTCTGACTTTTCGATAAGATCCGGCATTATACATAAAGTCGAGAATCGATTGGGCCTTAACGGGTGGATGATCTGATTGGCTATACCGGTACTCACCGGCCTTTTGTCCCAGCCAGATTTTCTCATTCCTAACACACAGTCGATTATGAAAATAGTCCTGTCGGAATGTGCCATAATACCCGCTTGGCAAAAAATCGCGATATCCACCATCAGTCAGCAGGCTGCCGCCTTTATACTTCAAAAGAGCAATGCTATTTTCATCGGCATGGCCATGAGTTACCTTCTCCTCCTCTATGGGAATGGTTGTTCGCAAATAATCACGAAAGAGCAATCCACCGTCTCCTTCATCCCTGTAATTCAACAACATATATGTAGATTTCTTATCCCAACCATCACGAAAAACAATCTTTTTACCAACAATATCCTCCATAACTTCCTCGCTTAAAACCTCAGGCATCCTGGGCTCAATATCCTCGCTTCCAAATCGGTAGCAATCAAGCATCATGTATCCTAATCCTACACTTTTGGTAGTTTTAAAATCCATAAATTGCTTTGCTATTGCAGTTGCTGCCCACTTCATTTCAGGGTCGTTATAAGCTTTAGCAGCAGCTTCAAAAAACACAATCCACCTGTTCCAGTTAGAGAAGCTATGAGCATCTCCAAAATCAGGAATCATCATATCTGGCGAAATCAGATTAAGAAAATACTGAGCATAATAGTACATTTCCGGGGTTCTGAACAGTTCCTCAATTTCATTTTTGGCATCTGCACAACCTATCAATGCATAAAGCCAAACTGCATGGTATAATGTAGCATCTTCAATTTCCCATTGGCCCCAGTTGTCAGAAACCAGAGCCTGCTCAAGAGTCCGTAAAGCTGGAGTAACCTCATGGTCAGGCAATACTCGTAAAGCCCATGAAAGAGTCTCGGCTCTGAGGGCTGATCGATTCATAGCCCCCCATTCCTGGGTACGAAGAATAAAAATTAAACTTCCGGCTATCATATCATCAATCTGTATTATCTCATCCTGCTTCAGGTAATTCTTCTTTTTCAGAATATCATATGCACGCAAATACCGCATAGTTGTGAAAAAATCGGGCAATGCTGGAACTCCATCTTCGTAATCTGCTTCCCTCCTGGCTCCTTCAGGCTTGAATTCCGACCGATAATCTCCATATGTCAATAGCACTTCTTTGGCACGATCAGCATACTTTTTTTTACCCTCAATTTCATATAAGTTGGCATAAATAGCTGCCATTTCTAAAAGGCCACCGGGAGAACGATATCCAAAAATATTATCCGAGTCGAAATTTGCCCGCCATTTTGCAACAATATTATCACGCTGTTCCCATGTATAGTCAGCCGTAGCCCTGGCAAACTCCAGATATTGCTTACGCGGTATTGGCTTAACATCCTGGGGGAAGGTTCCTAATGTCAATGAAATTAAAAAGAGTAAGGAAAATGCTTTTTTCATGTGATGATATTTTTAATTGTTGCGGGTTGCGAGGTGCCGGATGGGGACCAGCCCCATCCCTACTTCCCTATGTCCCCATCTTATTCCATGTTTTGAAAACCTCCTCAACATTCTCCGGTTTCGCTCCGGGGCCAAATTCGCATTGTGCAATTACTCCACCTCGATCATAAAGATAGTGGTAAACTTTTTCTACGGCCTCACGGATCTCCTCTTTTGTAGCGTTAGGAAGAATATCCTGTCTATCAATTTCACCCCAAAAGCTAATTCGACCCTTGTATCTTTCACCCAATTCCCCCATATCCATGCAGAATATCTGACTGTTAAGAGCATCAACCCCCACCTCGATCAGATCCTCAATAATCTCAGTGATATACCCATCAGAATGCATAAACACCTTCTTACCATATTGCCGGGCAATTTCTGAGTAATCCCGATACATAGGTTTGAACCGTTTTCTGAAAACCTCGGGAGAAACCATCATAGCATGCTGTGTCCCCCAGTCGTCCATAAGAAAGATAGCATCAATATCCGTCTGTGCCCAGACTTCCACCTCCTTGCAAAAATGCTTATGCAAGATGTCCAGTAACTCCAGGTATCCATCCTCCTCAAGAATAACATCTATAAAGGATTGCTCCATATTACGAATGAATTGAAATCTCTCAAAAGGCCTGACAATGCTGCCTGCATAGGTAAACTTATCGCTTGATTTACAAAATCTGTTTATTGCATCCGTATCAAGTTGCAATGACTCTTCCGGAGGTCGCAGATCTGCTAAATCACTCCAATCCTTCACCAAAGCCTCAGTCACAATACCCATCAAGCCATCCTCTAAATTGGTAAAAGTGCATCCCCATTCATCCCTGAATACTCCTCCGGCAAACTTCCCTCCTACCATAGGCAATGGTTTTTTGTATAATCCAGGTACCTGAACAATATCATCAGGATATTTTATGCTAATGCTTGCTGCTTCCTTAGGATACTTCTTTTCTGCCCAGGGAAGAAGCCACAAATGACGTGGTATCCTCGATGGATTTTCAAATTCTAAAGTCTGATATACTAATTCACGTGAGGTCATAATCAGGTTGCGGGTTACGGGTTGCGGGTTGCGGGTTTTTATCTTGCGTCTTACGTCTTGCGTCTTATTTTATATCTGTCAACATTTTATTTTGATTGTAGGCTTTCCCTATTCTTTCATTAAGTCCCCTGACGTATCTCCGGTTTTCTTCTTCAAATATTGATTTTTCAGGAAAGTTAAGGATTGGATTCCTGGATTCCTGGATTTTACTTATGCAAATTGTGTGAGCAATAGCAGCTTCAGGAGGGCAAATAACCGGCCTTGGATCATTCACAGATTTGATGGCCTCAAATAGCTTTTTAAACTGATGATCATCGTCAGGCGAACCATAATTCCTAACAACTCCGTTTCTCTTTTCTCCGATGATTTCGGAATAATTTCCACCAAAACGGACTATTCCACCTGAGAACTCAAGATGGAACTCCGGATTTCTTTCTTCTTTAGTCGCGTGAGAGGCATAAAACAACACCTCCGCACCATTTTGGGTTCTTGCCCTTAAGCTTATAGTATCATAGTTCTCGATATCGTAGGCCCTGTACTGTTCGCTCTCAATTTTATGTGGTATTGCGCTGCTTCCCATTTTATCACCCAGAAGAAAAAGAAGATTATGAAGGAAGTGGGCACAGGCATTATTGGCCGGGCTGTCCAACACTGCAAGTCCATTCGAATCAAGAATACGACCCGCCCAATCATTTCTCCTGTAATAATCATAATCCCGAGGCCATAAGCAAATCGATTTAAATAAAACAGGATCACCAAATCTATTGTCCAGAATGTCCCGCTTCAAACTTTGAATTGCATCTGAATAAGACCATTGATATCCTATCTCTACCCATCGCTTGAACCTTTCAGCTGTAGTTATTAGCTCCTTTACTGACTCAAGCTTCACTCCTACAGGCTTATCAACCAAAACATTGCTTTCGTTTGACAGGGCAATAATAGACTGTTGTACATGATACTGAGGAGGAGATGATATCACAGTCAGGTCGGCTGAATGACCTTCATGAAAGAATTCTTCTATTTTATCAAAAACCGGAATCTGCTGCTCGATAATCCAGGGATAATAATCTGATTTCTGAGCCTCCGGATCGATAACACCGACAAGAATAGCCTCGCTATCCGGAACTTCCTCAATGAGAGTTTTCAGATAGTAATGTCCATAACCGTTGATGGCACACATCAGAATCCTGACTGGCTTCTTATCAGAGCTATATATCATTGTTCCTTTATATCAGTTCCGCGAATCTCCATAGCTTGAATATCTAATTTATAATCTTAATCTCATCCTGATTAAAGATGCCTGATATTCATCCCACCACTCAATTCAATAATAGTTCCCGTACTATAAGGGAAAGCCCCCTGGGCCAGGGACAAAACCCCCTTGGCAATATCTTCAGGTTTCCCCCACCGTCCCTGTGGAACTAAGCCATCAGCAATTCGCTTATCGTATTTCTCTTTGACAGTCCTGGTCATATCAGTCAGGATAATCCCGGGACGTATTTCAAAAACCGGAATATTATGAGAGACCAATCTATCAGCAAAAACCTGACCGGCCATGCTTAATCCAGCTTTGGAAACACAGTATTCGGCCCTCTCCGGAGATGATGCAACAGCAGAAACAGAGCTTATAAATATTATTTTGGGATTATAATCCTGCAACACCTTTCGTTTCTCAATCATGCTTCGGGCAATTAGCTGTGACAAGAAGAATGGTCCCCGCAGATTGATATCCATCAAACGATCAAAGCTTTCCACTGTTGTATCGAGAACATCCAATCTCTTTGTTGGCGCCGCACCGGCATTATTAACCAACAGATCTATTTGGCCAAATTGATCAATAATTTGATTCACATAGAATTCATGACTACCAACATCTGATACATCTCCTTTAATTGTATGAGCGAATGGTTCCCCAGGCTCAATATTACGCGATAGTCCAACTACCAGATATCCATTTCTTGCCAATTCCTCGGAAATCGCTTTGCCAATTCCCCTACTTGCTCCTGTAACTAATGCTGTTTTCATACTCGTTATTCGTTATTCGTTATTCAGTTAATCGTTATTCGGTTATTCAGTTATTTCATCTTGCTGATCCTGAGTTTACTCAGGACGGTTATTCAGTTATTCGGTTACTCAGTTACTCAGTTATACAAAATAAACCTTAATCCCTTGTTCCTCATTACTAATACTTATACTCAAGCCTGACGCCTCAAGCCTCAAGCCTTATTCTCCCTAAATTCCTTCCAAAGATTCTCAAACCAATGCTTCTCCATCGGAATGAGCCTTGGTTTTACCCAGCTTTTATGACATGTAAAATCAGAATCAATATATATCTCCTGAATATCCTTATTTTGAGTCTGATCAGCCTCCATCTTCATCCGCCATTCTGATTCAAGTTGCTCATGGATTACCGCACCCTCCGGGTCGGAAATCAAATAGGAACCACGGCTTCCTCCTCCTTGTTTAATATACTCATCAATAGCTTCAAGGTAAACTGCATGGGTAATAGCCAGGTCATAAACTCTATATGCATCTGCAAGTTGCTTATTTTCATCAATCCATATCATTGATGGAAGTGAATGTACTAACTGCCAGGCTTGCTGAACAGCAGATTTGATTTCATACAGGTTTCGCACATGAGCTCCCTGCTCTGACATCCTCGTTTGAATCTCCGCCATTATTTTCAAAGGAGCTGTAATCGAACCGGATAGAAACTTTTGGCATAATGCCAGCTCCTCTTGTATTTGATCCATATTCTCAGATAAAAAACCCTTTTCCTCAGGAGGCAATTGTGCATAGTTCTGGGAAATATATAATGCTGTGCGAATTCCTCCAACCTGCCCGGCATTGAGAGCTGATCCCCCTGGACGGTATACACCATGAGTACCGTTGATTTCTCCAATCGGAAACAAGTGTTTGATATTGGATTCCCACCATATTCCTCCAATCAATCCACCATTGTTATGCTGAGCACATACTGCAATCTCAAGTGCTTCCTTTCTCAGATTAATACCCTGACTCATGAATAAATCGATTGCCGGTTGATTCATATGAGTGAGCCTTTTGATCGGAGATTCCTGAATAGCCCCGGAATTTATCAAATATTCACTGGCCTCATTTGATAAACTGTCAATCGAAAACTCCTCAGACTGTTGTTTACCAGGATTCTGCGTAAAATCCAGAAATACTCTTCTGCCGAACTGAACAGCTTCCCGGTACACCAGCAAGTCAATAAGTGATGAGCCATGATTATCAATTTTTCGAGGATCAAAGGGCCATTGGTAACCCTTCAAAAAAATAGCTGTTCCCAGACTGCTCATATTCGGGAAAAATTCACTCAGGAATTCTTTTTGATCATTTCCATCAATATCCGTGGAAAAATACCTGGGAATTACCTGCTGATAACTTCCCGACAGATTCCACCGGTGGCTAATTGAAGCAATACCAAACTGAGATTCAGTCAGGTTTTGAGCCTTTGCTCCAATACGGAGGGCCATTCCGATAGAGCCAGTTTGAGATAAGGGATACACCGAATACTTATATAATCCTCCCGGACCACCGGTGGCAAGAACTACATTGGTGGCATTGAAAAAAACCAGGCCCTCCGTTTCTGAGTTTGCCTGATCGAGATCAATCGCAATGGCACCTTTGATTTGCTTTTTGCTTCCTGTATCCGGAGCCAGAAGGGAGATGATTTGATGCTTGTTCAGAATCGGGATATTCTTTTGACGAACAGCTTTGAGAAGAGATCCCACCATGAATCTGGAAGTGAGAGGCCCGGCAGATGTTCCGCGACCTTTGGGATCATGGTCAGTAACAAATCCAGGGAAAGCACCATATTTATCATGTGGAAAGGGAACACCTAAGCGCACAAGATTATAGAAAGCCTGCATCGAGTACTGAGCTTCACAAAGTGCAATATCACCATGCATAGCTCCTCCACTTATCAAATCCCCTGCCATCTCTACTGCTGTATCTGCAGTCTGAGCATCCAATGAGAGCTTATAATAGGTTTGTTTATCTGATCCAGCATTATTGGAAGTACCTCCACCGAGTTTTTCAGTGACAATGGCAATATTCTGTATGCCAGATTCATGCAATTGTAATGCTGCATTCAAGGCTGCTGCTCCACTACCAATAATCAATGTGTTTACCGAGTATATCGGATAATCGATTTTATTTATATTGATTTTTCCTTTCTTCATACCTTGGAATGATAGATTTCTTTATCTCTGATTGCACAACCAGAAGCTTGGCCTCGTCGCATAAATTCTGTACAACGAGAACAGGAAATACATACTTTTTTTGGATTCAGGGAACCGTTGATCATTAGGTCCCGTGGGGCATCCGGATAAGCAAAGGCACTCCTGCCAACTCCTATTAATGAGGCCATATTTCTTCTCAAAACTCCAGCTCCTACATAGGGGAAAAATTGCCGGAGCCAGGAATATGCGCTTCCCACCATTGGCAAATCAGGAAATTCTTGTTGAATTTCTCCAGTAATATTAATCATCCTGGCTACACCCTCCAAAGGATGTTCAGGGGGAGTGGCAGATCCTGAAATCCCTCGGTCGAATGGTCGGTTTACATGTGGATTGTAATATGGAATTCCCGTAGTGATATTCCATAAGGGAACCGATTCACTCAATCCCTTTATTACAGCAAGTGGCTCAGTTAAATCATAGTTCATCGATCCATCCTCTTTCATGCCAAATCCATAGGGATAAGGAATCATATCACTGGCATTCAAGCGAATACTCCTTATGAGAGAGCTTGGAGCAGCTACCAGCTGTTTAAGCAGGGCCGTACGCTTACTGAAAGATCCGCCATATCGACTGCCTTCCCTGGTAAAAGCTGCGATGAGTTCATGCAGGAGGTAGCCATGGGATACCTTAATATCCACCGAATCAAATCCGGCTTGCTCTGCCAGTTTTATCGCTTCAATGTAATGATCTCTGATCGTTTCCAATTCCTCATCTGTATACCTGATGGAGCATTGCTTTGATGGATCCAGGTAAGGATTATCCGAGAAGAATTTGCCTGTCAGGATACCATCCGGCTTACTGAAGCGACCTGAATGTGTTAATTGTAACACGAGAAAAGGATTATGGGAGGATCCAAAAGAATCCACTGCCATTTTTCTGCTTGTATCAACTAAGCGCTTAAACTCATCAAGGGTTTCAGAGGTCAGCATCAACTGGGCAGGGTTGGAACGGCCTGCCTGCATAACGCTGGTGGCTTCAAACCAAATCATTCCACTGCCGCCTCTGGCATATCGGGCATATCTCCTAAAAGTTAAATCTCCCGGGGCACCATTAGCCAAACTATCAAAACCCTCCATGGGCTGAACCACCATCCTATTGGGAACTACACGGCCTGCAATATTAATCACTTCAAACAGGATGTCAAGACTCTCACTAATAGGGATATCCAACTTCAGCTTTTCAGCCAAATGCCTGAGATCTGATAGGCTATTAATATTAAATTTTTGATGTTTAGCCATTGACAATCCTCTTCAAAGTGATTATATCCTCTCCCAACCTTTTTTCACAATGCTGCGGCCAGTCTTCTCTTGGCAGGGGTTCGCACATCCCGCTTTCCGACAGATTTTGTGATTTGGATGCCAGATTCATGATTTTATCGAATTCACCGCTTGAAAGATCAGGAAATTCCTTTAAAAACCTGAGATCAGAAACAGGAAGATCGAATTCACCTCCGTGGTCCTCAACTGACAGGTTGATCCGTTTATCAATTCCAGAAAGTAATGAGATTATAGATTCCAGGTCCACTATTCCATCTCCCAATGCACAGGGATATGTTCGCAATCCTTTATCAATAATTGTTATTGCCCCGTCTTTTATATGTGTTGAAACAACCCAGGGCAGAATACGCTCTGTTGCAGCCAATGGATCTTCAAGCATGGTTAACAGGTTCATGGTATCCAGACATATACCAAGACTATCACCCGGAGACACATTGCACCACTCAAATACACGCAGCAATTCAAATGTGGTGAATTCAAAATGGGTTTCAATGGCAAGAACAACCTGGTGATCCCTGAGCATTTGCAATTGGGAGCTTAGTTCCTCAGCCATCTCCTCCATTAATTGCACGGTTGACAGGCTATCAGGATTCCACCTCATCAAGCCACCTGAACATGACCTGATAATCCTGGCTCCCAAAATCCTTGCTTCCTCAGCTGATTTTCGGTTAATCTCTACCAATTCCCTAATTCCCCAATTCCCTAAATCCCTGGGGATATGCTGTCCCCCTCCCCATTCCAGATACAAATTATTATCCCTGGCAAAGCGGGCTATCTCTTTCAGATATTGTGGATTACATTTTGATCTGGATACTTCATCCAAACCTGAAAATGCCACACCATCAGCCCTATGATCCAGGGCCCATTGCAAGGTTTCCAAAGGATCTAATCCTAAAGGATACAATCCGTAATTATCTATCCCAATTTTTGGCTGCATATCACTTTAGTAAATTGGTTCACCCGCTTTCCTTTCAATGTAATCATGATCGATAAAAGGCTCTTCCTCAATATGTCGATTCATCAAATCCATTCTTTTTACCAGCAATTCGCTCATATTATTACCATAAAC
>JAUVKA010000293.1 GCA_030592205.1 Bacteroidota bacterium
CTTTTGCAAATTTTGGATCATTAGCAAGATTATACATCTCATAAGGATCATTTTCCAAATCGAAAAGTTCAAATTCGGGCTTTGAGCTTGCCATGAATCCTGCTTGCTCAGGTTCTAGTTCTCCTTTAAGATTCATCACGTTCAACAATGCCAGAACAGGATAGCTATTTTCTTTATATCGATTAAATTGGCACCATGCCCTTTCCGGCATCAGGTTGTGTATCAGTTTATATTTCTTTGACCTGATTGCACGCATCGCATCGTAGGTATCATCCATTTTATCCCTGGCAGCAAATATATATTCACGATTATGAACTTCCTTTCCAAAAAGATTCTCACCATGCAACTCATATCCAGGATCAATTCCGGCTGCATCCAGTATCGTTTTGGTAATATCCAATGTCATCACCATATCATCTTTTACTCCACCCCCTTCAATATGACCGGGCCACCTGACAATAATGGGAACCTGAATACCTCCATCATAAAGAAATTGTTTACCTCTGGGCATACATCGACCGTTATCCCCAATCAGGACAACCATGGTATTCTCAGACAAGCCCTCTTTGTCGAGGCGATCCAGTATCTCCCCTACCTGACGGTCAACATTCTGGGCAGCTTCCAAACCATTTGCCCAATCTCTTTTTGCCAGAGGAACATTCGGATAATAAGGGGGCAAACGCACATCATCAATATTAATTGGATCTATAGAGTCTCGTATCCATATGCGATGTGTTCCGCCAAAGGTCAGCTGGGCATAAAATGGCTGTCCTTCTGCCCTCTCGCTCCAATCCTTACCCTGATAAACAGGATGATCAGGTATGAAGTTAAAATCCGTCTTACGAGAGGCCATGAAGCAGGTGAAATAACCGGCTTCTTCCAATAGATGAGTAAAAGGTTTTATACCATATGGCAGCTCTTTCTTTTCCCATCCCTCACCCTTCGTCCTGTGTTGGTTCGCTCCAATATAATTTTGATGGAATCCCGTGATCATTGCCGATCTCGAGGGCGAACATACGGGTGCAGTACAAAAAGAATTTGTAAATCGCACACCTGCTGAGGCCAAATCATCAATATGTGGTGTTTCAATGCCAGGCTCCCTATAGCAGGATAGCTGATATCCCCAATCCTCCAGCATAATCCAAACGAAGTTGGGTTGCTCCTCAGATGAATCTTTAGTTACATTGCAGTCAGATAACATACTTACGATCAGGAGAATTAAGGCAAGGCGCAAATATTTGAACATAACAGTTTTGTAGATTGGTGGATTGGTAGATTGGTAGATTGGTGGATTAGTAGATTGGAAAATTTGTGTATTGGTGTATTGGTGTATTGGTTTATTTGCTTATAAATTTTAGATGTTTAGGGTGATGGAATAATTGTCAGAACTACCTCCCTGGAGGATCTTGGTCCGTCAAATTCGCAAAGAAAAATATTCTGCCATGTAGATAAACCTAGCTGACTATCTATCAAGGGAATTGTTTCGCTTGGACCCACAATACCAGCTTTGATATGAGAATCACCATTCCCATCCTGAGCATCGTGTTCCCACACTCCCTGGGGAACCAGCTTCCTGAAGAAATTAACTACATCCCTCTGAACACTGTCATCCCAATTTTCCTGAATCATAATCCCCGCAGTAGCTCCCCTAACATAAACGTTAACAGTACCCGATTTGACACCGCTGCCCGATACAATTCCACGGATCTCCGAAGTAATATCGTATAAACCCTCGCGTTTATTTGTAGCTATTTGAAAGATAGATTGCATGATCGCTATTCGCTATTTGTTAGTTGGTTTAAGACGCAAATATGAGACGCAATTATGCGTCTCTACATAAATTGTTATTACTTATATCCTTACTACTAACCACTTAGCCTTTCACTAAAGCCATAAGCCATAAGCCTAAAGCCTTTGAAAGACCTTCTCCAGAATCTCCTTGCTGTCCAGGATCACCTTGGTCCTCCATTCTTCTGATGAAGGATAGTACATTTCCCTAAACCTACTTTTTATTTTAGCCTCGGTTCTTTCATTTTTGAAACCATGATGTTGCCCCTGGTTCTCAAGAATCATATTTTGAATTGACCTAATTGAACCTAAGGTTTTTTGACTATCCAAGGTCCCAAATTCAATAACCATTGGAAGATTCAACTTACCGGGAGCCAATGACCCTATCCAATCAACATAAGAACCCAAGATTGTATAAAAATCGTCAGAATCTCCCCAGTCAATCTGATATCCGGAGAAAATGTTTTCCAAACCACTCTTAACTATCGGGTCTTCGATTGGATTGGGAAATAGATGCAACACACCATTAGCTCCATACCCGGTATGTAAATCAATAGTCAATATTTCACTGTAGTCAACCATGATGCCTTTCAAAATTGGAGCTAAAGCTGAAATTTGAGGTTCAAATTTTTGGCCACCATAATATATTCCCTCAGGGTATTCATATTGCCCCTGAAGGGCAGCCTGCCTCAATGCAGCCATAGATTCAGTAATTATTTTTTGTACTGCGATAATGTGAAAGTTTCTGTTTTTCGAATTTGCGTGGTCGGCTTTTTTTGTGGGACCCAGCATTTCAACAAGATCCCTATAGCCCTCATTAACAACGTCATACAATGATTGATTAATGGCGCAATTTCGATTCAGATCAACATTATTTTCCGTAACCTTGCGAATATTCTTGAAGCCAAATGGATTAAGTCCGTGTATTAAAAATAATCCTGTACTGCTTAACAAATCCTGACTGATAATTTCTTTAATTGTCATCAATTGAACAGCACTCCCGGCAAAACCCTCAACCCCATGAATCCCAGAGGTCAGAACCATCAAATTAATAGCAGTATCCTGGGCAGGAATGTAGATTAGATCAATATATAATTCCTGTCCTGACTTATTTGGGACCAGAATATTAGACACCTCAACAAAGGAATATTCTTGCTTTATTTTCTCAGCTTCGGATAGAAAATCCGACCTGCAATCCTCATAGGTCTCATTGAAATAAGCAGTAGCCTCACTGGAAACCTCAATGTCAATTTTATCCGGCTTATAGCCGTTATAGGCCACAAAAAGGAAAATATAGCCAGCTGCAAGAATCCCAAAAAGGGACCATAGAATTATACGTAATACTTTTTTCATGGTTTAAATATTTAGGCTGATTTACTTGCTGAAGTTAAACAAAAACAAGGACAAGCCAATGGGATCTCCAGCACTTTACCAGCAGTATCATCAAGATATAGGACAGAGCAAAGCAAAATCGTTACGATCTCCCGATTGATTGCAGGAACTTTTTCAACTAAAGTCCGTAAAATAAATATACCATAAAGCTATAGGGAAAATAAAAACACAATGTTATGACTAAAGCCAATATCCTGCTACAATACATGGAATCCCGCATAAAAAAGGAGGCAGTTTCATCAGATCCAGGTCCGGTAATTACTATTTCCCGTGAGATGGGATGCCCGGCCAAACCGATTGCTAATAAACTTATGAATCTCTTGAATGAAGGAATGAAAAAGGATCCCATCTGGAGATGTCTTTCTAACGAGCTTCTGGAAGAATCTGCACAAAAGTTAAAAGTCCACCCCAGATATATTAAACACATATTTACTTACGACGACCGGAATATGCTGGATGAAATCCTGGTGGCAACAAAAAAGGAATTCAGGTATAAAAGTGATCGTGCAATTAAAAATACAATTGGCCAGGTTATTCGAGCAATAGGAGAAAAAGGGCATTATATAATTGTTGGTCGAGGTGGTGTTGCACATACCAGACATATATCCAGATCTTTGCACATCAGGCTAATAGCTCCTTTAAAATGGAGAGTTCATAAGCTAATGGAACACAAAGTGATTTCTGAAAAAAATGCCATTGCAAAAGTGGTAAAAGGCGACAAGAACAGGAACCAATTCCTTAGCTATTACCTGGGTGATACCTATTTTTCAGAATTTTTTGATATTACGCTGAATTGTGCAAGTTTTTCAATAAATGATTGCACGAAGTTAATCCATGAGGCATTTATTAAAACCGTTCAGAACAGTCAGCTTTGATTACAGTTCCCGGTGTTGCTGCCCAGGAGGTGTGCAATCAGATGAAAAATTAAATCAATAATCACCATCCTGAATGATCACAATACAATGCGGGCACCCGCCTTGGATAGGTATAAAGTTGAAATGATCTTTCTCCCCTTTACACTGAGGACATATCCACTTCCGGAAGCTTCCAGGAATGGGGGCCGACCATAATTATCGTTCAAATTCAATATAGCTTCTAGTATCTCCAACTTGAAATCCCGCTCCCCAACACTTGGGGAGAATATAACATTGGCTTCTGTGACATGATGATTACCATCAAAAACAGTCTGATGATCTGGTCGAGATGGATTTCCTTCTTTAACCTGAATCCAAACATGGGGTGAACCGGGTCGGCTGGCATCCTCTTCGTATGGGAATGTGGAATACACTTGCGGCAACGCCCTAATCTCAGCTACTAACTCCTCAATCCACTCCTGTTGCTCACTGGTAGAAGCAAGTCCTTCAACCCTATCCCACCATACAGGAGCGTTACGATCGGCCGTACTGAATTTAGTAGTACCTCCATCCTGACCATTATCTCCCGTAAGCACATAATAGTAAACATCTGAGAATGGATAATCCCACATAAACTTATATACATATATTGTTTCTGTAGGGTTATTAAAGGTCACGAGGGCCTCTGTATCTCCTGAGTCAACACCAGCTCTTTGCTCAAATGCTTCCAATTCTCCGCGGTGTTTAAGAAACATAAATGCACCAGCGTAACCCAATCCCCACTCTAGACTCAAGGACCAGAAAGCCTGAAGGTCATAGGTCTCACCACGATCAAAATTCACCGTAAAGGTTGGATCTGTGCTACTTACATCAGTAGTTCCGGTCTCACCAAGTAATTTATATCTCATAGTAAAAGTTCCACCAGATAGAATTTCATCTTCGGAAACCGACTTAAACACGAATGTTACCTCAGCTTTGTCCGAGTCACTCACCACCATTTTGAAGCTATTGCTATCAACCGGATACTCACCATCTGTTGCAGTGACCACAAGTCCGATATCCTCACCTGTCCATCCGGGGGTTGGAGTAATAGTTAAAACACCATCATCAATTACAGCAGTTCCGTTATCCAGTCCGCTAATAGAATAGTCAAGAGAAGCATTGTCAACATCTGAGAAGTAAGGTTTGAGGTCAAGAACAACCTCCTCTCCCACAGAAATAACCTGATCAGGAATTGTTGGGTGGAATACCGGCGCATCATTAACCGGAGTAATCTCCACATTGATAGTTTGACTGGCAGTCAATCCCTCTTCGTCCTCTGCAGTAAAAGTAATGTCCTCATTACCATTCCAATGCTCTGTCTTATTAGAAAATGTTACGACCCGGGTATCAGGATCAATAGAAACATTTATCTTAGTA
>JAUVKA010000372.1 GCA_030592205.1 Bacteroidota bacterium
TGTTATAAACAGTCAGACGTAACTGAAGCATTCTCTTCTTAAAAAGAAAGATGCTACCCAGTGAGATAAGTGTTATTAAACAAATGAGCGTTAACAGTGGGAAGCCGGGGAGAATCACCTCCCCTGCCCCAACTGATTTTATTGCGTTTGCATACAATAGTGCGGATTCACCACCAGCTACCTCAATATTAAGGAGAGGCATAAAAAGCATTATACCTGTGGCTCCGGCACTAAGGAATAAAAAGATATGCTGAATTCTTTGTATCATGCCAACATCTTCTTACTTAACAATAGTTTTATTATCAAGCTGTAAAATAATCCTAATTAGCATTCAGAATCAAAGGCAAACCATCTTTGCCACTGCCAATAATAATAATTTTGGAATTTGGCGAACTAGCCAATTGGAGGGGGGTTTCAATACCACGCATCTTTAGCAGGCTTGGTGTTAAACTACTGTTAATAATCTTGTTCGCTGCTGCTTCACCTTCTGCCGCAATTCTTTTCCTCTCAGCTTCCGCAACTTCCCTTTCAAGTTTAAATTGATATGCCAGTGCCTCTTGCTCAGTTGTCAGTTTGGTTTCGATAGCAGACATTATATTAGTCGGGAGGTTAATTGCTTTGATCAGCAAGGCTCTCATTTCAATATAGTTACGCTCCAGGATGGTCTTAGTTTCTATGATAATTTGATCTTCTACCTCTTTCCTTTTAGTAGAATAGATCTCCTCAGCAGAAAACCTTCCTGCCACTTTCCGGACGGA
Organism: Bacteroidota bacterium; assembly: GCA_030592205.1. Lineage (GTDB taxonomy): Bacteria > Bacteroidota > Bacteroidia > Bacteroidales > UBA12481 > JAUVKA01. Next base: position 759 of record JAUVKA010000372.1, read on the forward strand.
TGATCTTACCTCTGGTTTTACTAATTGTTGAAGATATGCCTGTCCAAATGTTTCGTGCAGAAATCCTATCTTATCGTAAACCGGGTTGAAGCGTACAGAAACATCCATATTAATAGACAATCCATTTTTGTCGAGGATATCCATGGTTTCCTCACTCTGTTGCTCCTTTACATTATATATATGTAAAGTATTCCATGGGGCAATCACCTTGAAACCCGGTGTAAAAATATGATCCTTGTCTAAACCGGTTGTTAGAGGCTTAAATACAACTCCCCGTTCTCCAGGTTGTAGGGTTTTAAACATACGTGATCCAAAAATGATCAAAGCCAAAACAATGATCACTGCAGCGACAATAAAAGGAGATAGTTTCTTATTAATGTTTTCCATGACTAAAATTTTTTATGTTTACGCAAAAGTAAGCAAAATTATTCCTCTTCTAACCATTTCGATGCTTGCACGAACTTTGTCCATTTTTTAATAGCTTTGAAAAAATCATCAAATGAACCGACGATACGAAGAAACTGAATTGATATTAAATCCTGATGGTTCAATATTCCATTTGCACCTCTTGCCAGAGCATGTTGCAGACCATATTATCCTGGTTGGTGATCCTGACAGGGTTGATATGATTGCCGGTTTCTTTTCAAAAATTGCATGCCGGATAAGGAATAGAGAATTCTATACTATAAGTGGCCTCTTCCACGACAGAATGATAACAGTTATATCAACAGGGATAGGTACGGATAATATTGATATTGTTATTAATGAATTGGATGCCCTGGTTAACATCGACCTTAAAACTCGTATAGATCTTGAGAATAAAAGGCAACTGAAAATATTCAGGATTGGGACATCCGGTGCCATACAGAAGGATATAGCTCCAGGATCCTTTTTAGCTAGCCGGTATGCACTTGGTTTTGACGGACTTCTGAATTTCTACAGGGATAGGGATCTTGTTTCTAATCATGAATTGGAAGAAGCTTTTACAAATCAAACAGACTGGGATTCCCGCTTACCTGCACCCTATATATGTGAATGTTCACCACACTTACTTGAAGGATTTAAAAACTTTACCAGGCAAGGAATAACAATAAGCGCCAATGGCTTTTACGGACCGCAAGGAAGAGATCTCAGGGCACGGCTGGCCTTCCCTGAGCTTAACAGAAGGCTGACCAACTTTGATTATAATTCTCTTAAGATCACCAATTTCGAGATGGAGGGATCCGCTATTTATGGACTATCACGAATTCTCGGACACCAGGCACTGACAATATGCCTGATTATTGCTAACAGGGAGAGTAAGGAATTCCTTCAGAATTATAAACCTGCAATGAAAAAACTTGTTGAACTTTGCCTTAATGCTTTGTTAAATCTCCCGAAGGTATGAAAACTGAGCTGAGTGCTTTGATCAAGCTTCTGGAGGATCCTGATCCTGAAATATACCTAAGAATGACTGAAAAGATTCTGGCTCAGGGCAGTAATGCTATCCCTGAATTGGAAAAGGCTAGTCTTTCAGCTAAATCAAATGATCATTTCGATAGGATAAACAGGCTTTTATCTCAGCTTGATTTTGAAAGGCTGGAGAAGAGAATAGATTTATGGAAAAACTCCAAGACTGGCAGTATGCTGGAGGGTATTAATCTTATAACTGAAATTACAGAAGGAAATGCACCCTTTGAGGAGATCACCCAACGCATTCATGCGATCAAAAATAAAATCTGGCTTGAATTTAGCGATAAGTTAACTGCACTAGAAAAGATACGTGTTATTAATCATTTCTTATTTACGATTTATGGATTCACTATAAAAAAAGATGAATCTGAACATCCATTGAACTATTCTTTACACAGACTCCTTTCAGATAAAACAGGTTCTCCTGACAGTATCTACCTTTTATACGAGATTATATGCAGAATGCTTGATTTACCTGTTTTTGGTTTATATGTATCCGGGTTGAATTATTTGGCTTACCTGGATATTCCATATATAATTCAAGGTGATTTTGATCCCTCGAAGGGAAAAGTACTATTCTTTATTGACCCTGAGGATTACGGGAGACCTATGGAAAAAAATAATCTTCAACGGTTTATGTTCAGGCAATTAGCTGAGGTTGGGGATAAGATGCTAATACCCGTTTCAGATAGAAGATTTGTAAGAAATTATGCTCAACATCTATATGAGAAATGTACTATTGCCGACAAAAACGAACTCGCAGATAAACTCGAGACAATTCTAAAATCCTGGAAACCTTCTTATTGATCTTCCAATAATGGCTGGAACTTCGAGTTAATTAAAAACTAAATTACAGTCTTGATTTGTTTTTTCTTTTTCTTACATTTGCACTCCAATTCGCACACACTCACACTTCTTAACACACCCACACCCTTTTGCCCAGATGGCGGAATTGGTAGACGCGCATGGTTGAGGGCCATGTGATCGTAATGGTCGTGCAAGTTCGATTCTTCTTCTGGGCACAAACACACACCGTACTCACACTCACACTTACTTGCCCAGATGGCGGAATTGGTAGACGCGCTAGTTTCAGGGACTAGTGGCCTTCGGGCCGTGCAGGTTCGATTCCTGTTCTGGGCACCAATATTCGTAGAGACGCATAACAATGCGTCTCTTTTTTTTATCTTTGCAATCCTTAAATGGTCAGATTATGATAAAAATTACCTTCCCCGACGGCAATGTCAGGGAATATGCAGATGGAATTAACGGTTATGATATTGCCCAATCTATAAGCCGCAGCCTGGCGAAAGAAGTTTTATCAATAACTGTAAATGAGGAATTATGGGATCTTACCCGACATATTACTGAGGACTCTAGTATCAGACTACATAAATGGGAGGATGAAGAAGGGAAACATGCTTTCTGGCATTCTTCTGCTCACTTGATGGCTGAAGCTATTGAAGCACTCTACCCTGGCGTTAAATTTGGAATAGGCCCGGCTATTGAAAATGGGTTTTATTACGATATTGATCTTGGTGAAAAAGTCCTTTCGGATAATGATTTGTCTGCCATTGAAAAGAAAATGCAGGAATTAGTTAGCCAGGGATCAGAATACCTCCGCCAGGAAGTAAGCAAAGAACAGGCCCTGAAATTTTTTGGGGATAAGGAAGATGAGTATAAGCTCGAATTAATTAATGAGTTAGAAGATGGAACTATCTCATTTTACGAACAGGGCAATTTCACCGACCTGTGCAGGGGTCCACACTTGCCAACAAGCAGATATATTAAGGCGATTAAGCTTTTAAGTTTAGCCGGAGCCTATTGGCGTGGGGATGAAACCCGAAAGCAGCTTACCAGGGTTTACGGGATCAGTTTTCCAAAGAAAAGTATGCTTGATGAATACCTGGTGTTGCAGGAAGAAGCAAAAAAGAGAGACCACCGGAAAATTGGAAAGGAACTGGAATTGTTTGCTTTCTCCCAACGGGTTGGTAGTGGACTTCCTCTCTGGTTGCCCAA
>JAUVKA010000085.1 GCA_030592205.1 Bacteroidota bacterium
AAACTTATGCTGCTCATTGGTATTGTGCTTAGCTTTAGGACCTCTCCATCCATGGCGTCCGTTTGGATAAACCATGAATTCAAATTCTTTGCCAAGATCCTGAAGTTTGCTGACTAATTGCAATGAGTTTTGCATATGTACATTATCATCCATTTCACCGTGGACGATCCTGAGTTTACCTACCAGTTTATCTGCATGGGTCATAACGGATCCAGCTTTATATCCTTCCGGATTCTGCTCTGGAGTATCCATAAACCTTTCAGTATAAACATTATCATATAAATTCCAACTGGTTACACTGAGATTGGCAATCCCATGAGTCCAGTAATCGGCTCCGGAAGTTAATGCCATTGCTGTTGTGTACCCACCGTATGATCCACCTGTTATACCCATTCGCTCAGGATCAACAAAAGGTTTGCTGCGTAACCACTTCACACCTTCGGCATAGTCGAGGATTTCCCATTTACCAAGATTTCTCCACATGTAGTCAGTGCCCTTTTTGCCAAAATGGCCTGATGCTCTATGAGCAATAGAAAAGGTTATTATCCCATTCTCGGCATACCAGTTTGGCCTGCTGCTGAATGAATTTCTTATGCCTTTAGAATCAGGGCCACCATAAACAGTAAAAATGACAGGGTATTTCTTATTGGGATCAAAATTTAGAGGATAGGTTATGGTAGCAGGAAGGTTAAATCCGTCTGGTGTTGAGATCCTTACCAATTCTGTTTTGGTGTGTTTGGAGGGATCGTAGGTGAATTCAATCTCTTCAACAACACGGACAAGGTCACCATTTTTATCCCTTAACTCAATAATGGAAGGTTGTGATACACTTGACCAGGTATCAATGAGATAGGACCCTCCGGGCGACAGGCTAACGCTATGTGATCCAGCACCTTCAGTTAGCTGTATGGCTCCTGATCCATCCAGGTTAACCCTGAAATAGTGACTATCCGTAGACTCTTTTCCTGTGGCGGTGAAATACAGGAGGCCAGTTTCTTCATCCACCCGGTTCACACGATTAACCCTAAATTCATAATTGGTCAACTGAGCCTTGAGTTTACCATCCCAATCATGGTAATACAAATTCATCCAATCACTCTTAACACTGCGTAATATGAATCCAGTCCCATTATTTAATACCTTGATGTCCTCAACGAAATCGATCCAGGTTTTCCGCTTTTCATCATAAATCTTTCTTACAGATCCTGTTTCAGGGTTGACCATAAAGAATTGCATGTGATTTTGATCCCTGTTAAGGACCTGAATCATCATTTCCTCGCTGTTGGGTTTCCAAAATGGCCATGCAATATATTGATCAACATTTTCATCAAAATCGGCCCAAACTACCTTGCCGCTCTCAATGTCAGCAATTCCCAGTTTAACTTTAGGGTTTGGGTCACCAGGCTTTGGGTAGCGGTTAAACTCAGGTGCACCGTGAAGGCTGTCGGCCCGCATCAGAGTAAAAAGAGGTACAGGATGATCATCAAATCGGAGGAAAGCAAGCTTTTTCCCATCCGGCGACCACCAAAAGGCAGCGTATCTTGAACCACGGCCCAGAATTTCTTCGAAATAAACCCAGGATGCGTAACCGTTATAAATTAAGCTGTCTCCATCGGTAGTAAAACTTCTTTCAAGTCCGGATTCCACATCAATAACGAATAGGTTATGGTCACGGGTGAAAGCTATTCTCTTCTGATCCGGTGAAAATTTTGGATTTCTTTCCAATCCGGGATTAGCAGTAAGTTGTCGTTTTGTGTCATCAGCTTTATTAGTCAGATAGATTTCACCATCGCTTACCCGAACACTGAGATTATTGCTTTCGAGAGATGGCTTATCCTTGGCTTTTTTTGCTTTACCGGTTACGGCATCTATCAACATTTGAACATCATTGCCGCTCTTATCTTTTTGCATTTCATAATAGTGGATATCATCCGCCCAGGAGATGGTAGATCTTCCAAAACGTTGAGCCTCAGCCGAAGACCAGCCAAGAACCAAAACAATAATTAAGCTGGTAATTGTGATTAGTTGTTTGTTTTTCATTACAGATTAGGTTTGTTCAGATCCAAAATTGATACAAAAAATCATCATGTATCAGAATCAGGTTGATTATTAACATCTTTTAACAGATACGAAAGATAAGTGGGGTTTTATATAGCTCCGTTAATTATTGATTCTATCAATTCCTGCTTGCCCGATTGAAGTTCCGGTTCACCTGCTTTCTCGGCGAGGGAAGTCAGATCTTCTATACTAAGTTCATCATTTTCAAAAGCCAATCCCTTTCCTTCCTTGAAGGAGAGGTAACGGTTATCCCTGAAATCCATGATCCGGATATCATTGAGAAGTTTTTCGGCAATTAACAGAGCTCTGGCAAAAGTATCCATCCCTGCAATATGACCGATAAATAAATCTTCCAGGTCGGTTGAATTACGACGTAGTTTAGCATCGAAATTAAAGCCTCCTGTTCCCAACCCACCTGTTTCAAGAACTACAATCATAGCTTCAATGGCTTCATAAAGATTGGTCGGGAAATTATCAGTGTCCCATCCGTTTAATGACTCGCCATGGTTGGCGTCAATACTACCAAGCAAACCTGCATCTGCAGCAGTTTGCAGCTCATGGGCAAAACTGTGATTGGCCAGAGTGGCGTGATTGGCTTCGATATTAAGCTTGAAGTCCTTCTCCAGTCCGAATTTATGAAGAAAACCGAGCACGGCTGCCGCATCGAAATCATATTGATGGAGAGAAGGTTCCATTGGTTTGGGTTCGATTAGGAATGTTCCCTCAAATCCAATTTTGCGCCCATAATCTCTTGCCATCTGAAGGAACCGACCCATATGCTCCAGCTCTTTTTTCATATCAGTATTCATCAGAAAACTGTAACCTTCCCTTCCTCCCCAAAAAACATAGTTTTCACCACCAAGAGCTACGGTTGCCTCAAGAGCTGCTTTCACCTGAGCTCCGGCATGACACACCACCTGGAAATCAGGATTTGTGGCTGCACCGTTCATGTAACGAGGGTGTGAGAAAAGATTGGCAGTACCCCAAAGAAGTCTGATTCCGGTTTTTTCCTGATATTGTCCTGCCAGGTCAACCAGTTCCTTAAGGTTTTTCTCCGATTCACGAATATTATCGCCGGCGGGCGCAATATCCCTGTCGTGAAAGCAATAGAACGGGATGCTCATTTTCGACATGAATTCGAAAGCTGCTTCCAGTTTGGCCTTTGAATTCTCCATGGGATTGTTGGAAATATCCCATGGGAAAGCTCTTGTACCCGGACCAAAGGGATCGGAACCGGCATTACACATACTGTGCCAATAGGCCATTGCAAATCGGAAATGCTCCTTCATCGTTTTTCCATCCACAACGTAATTCTCGTCGTAATAGCGAAAAGCCAGATGATTCTCTGTAGCGGGTCCCGTGTATTTGATGGGCTCAATACCGGGAAAATATTCTTTTGTAAACATAATTACTTAAGGTTATTCGTTATGAATGGTTTTTTCCAATTTAGTTTTCCAATTGTTGTATAACTCAAAATAGACAGCTGCTGTTTCTGGATTTGGGTCGATTTTATTAACCGCTTTCAGAGCTGAAAATGCTTCTTCCGGTCCTTTGAAAAATCCAGCACCAATTCCGGCGCCTCTGGCAGCACCGATGGCTCCATCGGTATTATAAAGTTCCACTGTGGTTCCGGTTATGGAGGCAAAAAGTTCACAAAACAAATCGCTTTGAAACATATTAGCAGCTCCTGCACGGACAGTTTGGGTTTTAACTCCTAACTCCCGCATGGCTTCAAAACCATAATTCAGGGCATAGATTATTCCTTCCTGGGCAGCTCTCACCAAATGGGCCCTTCCGTGTCGATTAAAATCCAGATCAATAATTTGTCCCCCGAAGGGCTGGTTCTGGAATATGCGCTCAACCCCATTTCCAAAGGGGAAAACACTCAATCCGTCGGAACCGGGAGAAACGGAGGAAGCCAGTTTGTTCATTTCCGGATAATCCAATTGGCCTCCAAAGATCTGATTTCGTAACCAACTATATTGAATCCCTGTCCCATTTACACAAAGCAAGACCCCCAATCTGGGATTTTCTGCTGTGTGGTTTACATGAGCAAAAAGGTTCACACGGGATTGAATATCGGCATTTAGTTGGTCGAGTATTCCATAGATCACTCCCGAAGTACCTGCCGTTGCAGCCAGTTCTCCGGGATTAAAAACATTGAGACTAAGGGCGTTATTCGGTTGATCTCCCGCACGATAACTCACAGGGATTCCTGCGGGAAGCCCTGTTTCACTGGCAACAGAAGAGCTCACCTGTCCTTGTATTCCAAAGCTTGGAAGCAGATTGGGAATTAACTTTTGATCGAGGCCGTAGTGGCTCATCAGATCGTCTGAGATGCCATTGTTTCTGAAATCCCAAAAAATCCCCTCTGACAATCCTGAAATAGTTGTTCCTAACTCACCGGTAAGACGGAAAGCAATGTAGTCGCCCGGCAATGAGAAGCTTGCGGTTTTACTAAATATTCCTTCTTCGTTATTTTTCACCCAGGCCAGCTTGGAAGCTGTAAAATTTCCGGGGCTGTTTAGCAGATTGTGAAAACATTTGTCTTCTCCAATAGACCGAAAAGCTTCCTCGCCCAAATTGGCAGCCCGACTGTCGCACCAGATAATAGACGGCCTCAGAACTCTATGGTCTTTATCCATTACCACAAGCCCGTGCATCTGGTAGGATATACCTATGGCTTTGATGTTTTGTTTTCCAGTCTGACCAATAAATAACTTATCAATAGCCTCTTTAACATACACCCACCAGGTTTCGGGATCCTGCTCAGCCCAGCCAGGCTGTGGTGCATCAATCGATAATTCGGAATCCGGGGCCTGGGCTGAGCGGATGGCTTCACCTGTTTCGGTGTCAACCAAGGCTGCCTTGATGGATGAAGATCCAATATCGATCCCAAGCAGGTAATATTTATTGTTCATAAAAGAGTAATTAAACTGATTAATAAAAGAGTAAATAAATTACTCGAACTGTGTTAATTTCTTCCACTGTTTATATGCTTGCTCCCATGATTCCATGTTTTCAGGCTTGTAGCTTTTGGTTTGAACAGAATTTCTGGCTACCTGCCTTATCTCGTTCATTCCCCCAACTTTTCCTGCAGCATAGGCCTGAACCAGGATGTTACCTAAAGCAGCGCCTTCAGCGGGACCTGCAATAACATTTAATCCTGTGGCATTGGCCGTATACTGGCAAAGAAGTTCATTGTGGGTTCCACCTCCGATGATATGAATTTTCTGTGGCTTAGATGGATGAGCCTTTTGCAATAATTCGAGGGTGTATCGATATTTCAGAGCCAGACTTTCAAATATGCATCTGGTGAATTCCGGTATTCCTGCAGGTGGTACCTGATCAGTTCTTCGACAATAATTGATGATTGCTTCCTGCATATTAGCCGGATTCATAAAATCCTGGTGATCAGGATCAACAAGAGATTGAAATGGGGGAGCATTAGTGCTTTTTTCAACCAATTCCGAATAAGAAAGAATCTCCTTATTATCCCAGATCTTTTTGCATTCTTGCAATAACCAAAGGCCCGTTATATTTTTCAGGAAGCGGGTGGTGCCATCAAATCCTCCTTCGTTAGTGAAGGAACCAGTAAAAGCGTGTTCATTCAAAACAGGTTTATTCAGTTCCATTCCCATGAGCGACCAGGTTCCGCTGGAGATATAAACCCAGTTATTCCCGGCAGCCGGTATGGCAGCAATGGCAGCAGCCGTATCATGAGCACAACTCGCCACAACAGATATTGCCGGGCAATCTAACTCCTTTTGAATTTCAGGTAACAATTTACCCATTGTATTGCCTGGTGAAACTGTTTCTTGCAAGATATCTGTTGGGAGGTCTAGTGTATCCATCAAACTCATCAGCCATGACTTATTCTCAGGATCTACCATTTGTGAAGTGGAGGCAATAGTTTGTTCTGCCCAGTATTTTCCCGTAAACATATACCCGAGTAAATCAGGCATGAACAATAATTTTTTAGCTTTTTTTATTAGTGCTGGATATTTCTTTTTAATGGCCCACAGCTGGAAAAGGGAATTGAATTTCATGAATTGTATCCCGGTCATTTTATACAATTCAAAAGGTTCAACAATAGCAAACACTTCTTCCATAGCATTATCGGTGATGGAATCGCGATAGGCAAATGGCCATCCCAAAAGCTTATCATCATCGCCAATCAAACCAAAATCTACGCCCCAGGTATCAATTGCTATCGAATCAGGAGTGATTTGGAATTCATGGATGCATTTTCTTAATCCCAATTTTAGTTCTTCGAAAAGACGGAAAATATTCCAATGATAATGCCCATTTTGAAAACTCATCTCATTGGAAAACCGATGTACTTCCTGCAAAGAAACACGATCTCCCTCCAGAGTACCCAAAATAGCCCTGCCGCTGCTTGCACCAATATCAAAAGCCAGATAATGAGTAATATTCATTCCGGATAAATATTTAGGAATTGTAAATGTAGTGAGTTTCTGGAACTCTTTTCAATCTTCAACCCGGGTAAATACTACCCAAAATCTATCTTGAATCAACTGCGACCCTAATGAATGAAGCAGGTCCACAATTATGACTCTGTAATACATTAGTATACAGGCTGTTCGTCTCTGTCCAGGTGACATTGATTTTAGAAACAGAACTGCCTGTTTCAGAGTAGACAAACATTCCAGAAGTTGCATCGAATGATTCATATGGGATGTCGTTATAATACACGGTATAATGGAATTTTCTTTCACCAAAACCAAAATTGCCCTGGTAGCTCATTGTATGATCCAGAGAAAGGCTTACTCTTTCTGGATTTTCCGCAAATGTTAAACGGATAGTACCACCGAATGTTCTTCCTAAACTCTTATATGAATAGCTCCCATTGTAAATATTACCGCTTAATCTCCCGGTCAAATCACGTAGATGAAGAACTTCAGATAGTTCAAAAGTATATGGATATGGTTCATCATTCCTCTGAAATACGGCATTGTCAAGATAGAATTCAACCTTTCCTAAGGTAATGCCACTGGCCAATTCAATTACCAGTTCTATTTCAGTTTTAGCCTGATAATTGGAGTTTTTATCATGAGAACTATTAGAAACCATTACTACTAATTCATAGCCATCATCAAATACGGATTTTACATCAGTCAGGATCACTTGCCCGTTTCCGCCCGGAAAGACTTCGCCAAGCAGAGCAATTTCGCTTCCTGTTTTATACTTACAAACTGAAATTCCACAATTCATTGGATCATCAACGCTAAATGATAATGGAACTGTTGATAGTGTGCTTAAGTCACCGGGTATAACCTTAAATAACAATCCTGAAAGATCGTAGTATATATTCTTTATTGAGTGACTCTTGTTCTGTCCATCTATAGTGAATATTTCCGCATAAGTAAAATAATCATCGAGAAACTTGAAATTGACCTTGTTGTTGTAGTAATGACCTAACATATAGGATCCTAACATGCCATGCCAAAAATTGCCAATGGGTTCATTAATTACCGACAGTACTGCATCTACCGGATCAACAGCCCCTGTAGGTAAAATGCCATCTTTAATTTTTTTGTGAATTTTAACTATTGCTGCATCACCATAAACCTCCGCAATATCTTTTATTATAACAGATAAGCCATAGCCGTGTTTTGAATGAGTTTGCTCTGAATCAGAATATTGCCAACCGTAAAATGGATATTCTTCACGTCCATTGATACTAGAGGATAGGTAATTTGGAATATCAGCATATTTTTCCTCTATCCATACTGCTGTTGCTTCTTTCAGCCATGCCTGTTCCGGTTCAATATACGGTGCAGAAAATTCATATAAATTCTGAATTAGATGTAGATATTCATGTCCACAAGTAGCCCGGAGTTCAAGATCATCGGATAAAATATTCAGATTAATTGTGAATTCACCAGAGTTTATTTTAGTTCTTATATTTATGTCGTTCATTGATGATCCACCTGTGCTGTGCCAGGTATACCAACCACTGGTGTTTTTATCTTCTTTCGACAGAGTTCTTGCTAAAACATTTGCCGGCCAGGTTCTCCCAGAATCAGAAAATCCCATTGCCTGACAAGTATCATAAGCTCTTTCAAAATTCTTGCCCATTAATACTCCATATTGTTCAAATTGCAGTGGATAGCTAAGCATAAAATGTCCTCGAGAGCTTAGAGTTCTTTTGTATGTGTTCAGTACAAGGAAGTTCATGGCATTTTCCAGCGTGCTGGATTTCATTTGAGAGGATTTCATCGGACTCGAATAGATCGGTAATTCATAAACCAAATACCCTGATGAATCTGATGCACTTTCAGAATGATAAGAATATAAAGTGCTATCCAGACTTACTGAATATTTCATCTCTCCAAGTGCAATTAGTGAATCACCTTCTAAAGTTCCAGTGTATTTAATTTTTATTCTGATTGTTTGATTTATTGAAGCTGGCCAACCACTTACCTGATATAGTGAAGAAATTCCATAGTCACCGAATTCATCACCCCCGTCTAAAACACTAATACTTATCTCATTATCCTCACTAAAGGCATTTTCAGGAACATTGATAATAATGCCTTCAAAATTGATTTCTCCACCGGCAGGGCCAATTACCTTTGTTGCTGTAGGATCTTCTTTTTTTAAGTCGTCAATAAAATCATCTATTAAACTACAGCCGGAAAAAATCAATACGATGGAAAAAATAAAAACAAGCTCTTGTACAATTCGGTGGGCGAAAGGTGAAGGTTTCATGTAAGGTTGCTTAGAGTCAAAACTAATTGGACAAAATATGACTTAAAGTTATCAGATACTTTTTACTTTCGACATTTTTGGTGCAAGATTCTTGAAGTTGATATATTTCTGGAAATCCTTTAGCGGAATCCTGGTAGTTTGAGAATTGCTGATTAATTTTCTAAGATTAAGAAGAGATTAACAATCTTTTGTACAATTCTGCAGTTGTATTGCAGGATTGAACGGAAAAGTGATTTGATTTATACCAAGGTCTTTATTCAGATTAGTTCCCGAATATTTCTGAAAATTGTTGATTCAGTTGTTCAATCAGATCGTTTATATCTATCGTGTATCCCTGTTCAAGAAGGTGGGTGACAAACTCCTTGTGGTCCCTTCCCATTCTGTATGCAGGCTCTCTGGAGGGATGCCGTAAATATTTTCCTATTAGTTCAATATCTTCTGAGATATTGAGAACCGCATGATAGAAAACCAGGTTCTTTTTTCTGTAGATAGATGATCCCAAAATCTTTTTTTCTCCAATACAGATATCCGAAATTCCGCGATATCCTAAATTTGCAATCCCTAGTCCAGTTAGCGCCTTAATGATGGCGTTGTTGATTTTCCTGAAGGATACCTGAGGGTTTTCCAGTTTCTCAGCTATCAAACGCACGGAAATAACCAGAGTTTTCGGTGTTAAAATCACTGATTCTCCCCCGGATGGCCTTTTCAAAACAGGAATCTGATCTGTCAGGACACGCTCAGTATAAAGCGATATATCAGCCTTATTGCTCTGGCCAAGTACCAGATAGACCTTGTCAGGTTGCCAAAAAACCCAATCATTGTCTTCAGCCTCTGCGTTGATTAGTGCAGAATCCGGTAGATTATATGGATGAACATCAATCACTTTCGGGCGGCTTTCCTGATAATTTCTATTATTACAGATGTGGCTTGTATCATGGATTGGATAGGGATGAATTCATATTTTCCATGATAATTGTGTCCTCCTGTAAACAAATTTGGTGTGGGCAGTCCCATGAAGCTGAGTTTCGATCCATCCGTTCCGCCACGAATTGCTTTGATAATTGGCTTAATTCCAAGCTCTTCCATTGCTTCACGTGCCAGATCAACAATATGCATCTGGGGCTCGATTTTCTCCTTCATGTTGAAATACTGATCCTTCATCTCCACATGGACCACCTCTTTCCCTAATTTTTTATTAAGCAGATCCCGATTCAATAAGATTCGCTGTTTACGCATATTGAAATTCAAACTGTCGTGATCCCTGATGATGTAATCAAGCTTGGTTTCTTCCACGGATCCGCTGAAACTTGTCAGATGATAAAAACCTTCATATCCTTCTGTATGTTCCGGCCTGTCAAATGTTGGAAGCATATTATGAAAATCGATTCCTACTTGAATGGCATTGATCATTTTATTCTTTGCTGTACCCGGGTGAACATTTCTGCCCTGGATCGAAACAAGTGCTCCTGCAGCATTAAAATTCTCATATTCCAATTCCCCAACAGGTCCCCCATCAAGGGTATATGCAAAATCAGCTCCGAATGATTTTACAGGAAAGAGATCAGCACCCCTGCCTATTTCTTCATCTGGTGTGAAGGCTACTTTAATCGTTCCATGCTTAATTTCGGGACTGGAGACTAGAAATTTAATAGCCTCCATGATTTCGGCAATTCCAGCTTTATCATCAGCTCCCAAAAGAGTCAGGCCATTTGTAACGATCAGATCCTGACCTAGATAATCCTTAAGTTCTGGAAATTCTTCAGGATCTAGTTTGATGTCTTCCTTTTCTGAAAGTGTAATAATTGAACCATCATAATTATCAATAACGACAGGGCGAACATTTTCACCCGAAAAATCCGGACTGGTATCCATGTGGGCCAAGAAACCAATAACAGGGATAGTCTCTTTTATGTTGGCTGGCAAACATCCCCAAACATAGCCATCGGAATTGAGGTGTACATCTTCGAGTCCAAAATCCAATAACTCTTCAAACAGAACACGAGCCAGGTTGAGTTGACCATGGGTGCTTGGGCAGTTGTCAGAAGCGGGGTTCGACTGGGTATTTATTTTAGCATAGCGCAGAAATCGTTCGGCAACAGGTTCCATAGTGTATATTAATGCTTTACGTTTTACAGGATCATCAAGCTGAAAG
>JAUVKA010000369.1 GCA_030592205.1 Bacteroidota bacterium
ATAAAAAATGCATCCTGAATTTTCCATTCCGCCATAGATAGTTTTAGACTGTACATTGGCAAGTTTTTCGAAAGCATATTCACCAATCAAATCATCATAAAACTCAACTATCTGAACGGCTGGAGCATAATCAAAAAAGCCTTCTTGCATATTTTCAGGATAAACCCATGTCTGAATGGGTGTTTTACCTGCAAAACCTGCAAGTTCAACGGCAAACTCGGCCACACCGATTACCATTACCTTAGGCGGCAAGGGAATGGCGGATTTCCAATGATTAATAGTTCTGGATCCATCAATTTCATACTTCTGAAAAAGATATCCATTGGCCACCACCTCATAATGTTGAGGAGAGTTAACAATAAATTCAACAGAAGCCTTATCTGATACATGATCCACACAAGGAATCCAATTTCGGGCCCTGTCAGGCCAGTTATCGCCAAAAAAGCTGCGCTTGCCATACTTGTTTTTGCTGATTATCAATCCATCTTTGGGTTTGCCTGAGTATGTGATATTCACAATCATGACAGTATCAGAGCCGTAAAATACAGGACAATCGATAATCACTCTGTTATTGGCATGTGAATATTTCAAGGGGGCACCATTCATAACAACATCACTGATGTCCATTCCCCCGGCAGTATCTCTGGATGCAAGGTCAAGGTATAATTTGCTCTCAGGGGCTGTTAAGTGAAAGGTAATAATTGTCCCGCCGGATATGACATCAGTATCATCCTCTAGCTTCAGTTCAAAACGATAATGTAAAATATCGATGTTTTCATTTAGTGGATAGGGGTCTGTATGCCAGTTTGCCTGACCTATAAGTGAGAGACCAACAAGGGAGATGCAGAGGCTCAGAATAAGTTGTTTGCTAGTGGTTTTCATGTTGAAATGGATTGGAGCGAAAAATTGCAAACAAATATAAACTTTTCCAAGTGATTCAGGGACTCAGAGACTCAGAGACTCAGGGATTCAGGGATTCAGAGACTCGGTTCCTGGGCTTGTCGAAGGATCGTCAATTAGTCAATTCGTCAATTAGCTAACGATCAATTAGTTATGGCACTAATTCACCAGCCCTTATTAGCTAATTACTTATACTTATACATTTTCTCAAGCCTTAAGCCATAAGCCTCAAGCCTTGTTTAGGAAATGCTGCTCCAATCCGTCCGACTAGTGGTAAGTTTCTGCAATTGTCTCTTCAACAAAAGATTATCATCAGTTTCCAGCATTGGATCTTTTTCCAGAATCTCATCTGCAGTTCGTCTGGCATGTTCAAGTATCTGCTGATCTCTGGCAAGGTTAGCTATTTTCATATCAAAAGGAATACCGCTTTGCTGTGTTCCCTCAATATCACCAGGACCTCTTAATTTTAAATCTACCTCAGCAATTTCAAAACCATCATTTGTCCTTACAATGGTTTCGATTCGGGTTTTTCCCTCTTTAGAAAGCTTTACCCCACTCATAAGGATACAATACGATTGCTCTGCTCCACGCCCAACACGTCCTCTGAGTTGATGTAACTGGCTTAATCCAAAGCGCTCCGAGCTTTCAATAACCATAACACTGGCATTTGGAACGTCAACTCCTACTTCGATAACAGTTGTTGCAATCATGATGTGAGTTATGCCTTTAACGAAAAGAGCCATAGCCTTATTTTTTTCCTCCGCTTTCATCCTGCCATGCAATACAGATACTGCATATTGGGGTGGGGGAAAAGCACGCGTAATACTATCATGCCCATCTTCTAAATCCTTATAATCCAAAGTTTCTGATTCCTTGATCAGGGGATATACAATATAGATTTGCCGCCCATTTGCGATTTGTTTTCGCAAAAAACTAAAGAGCTTAAGTCGCTTATTATCATAATAATGCGCTGTTTGTATCGCTTTCCTTCCAGGAGGGAGTTCGTCAATAACTGATACATCCAAATCTCCGTAAAGAGTCATTGCGAGAGTGCGGGGAATGGGAGTAGCAGTCATTACAAGTACATGAGGAGGATGCTCCGGGTTTTTCTCCCAGAGGCGTGCTCTCTGGGCTACACCAAAACGGTGCTGCTCGTCAATAATAACCAATCCCAGGTTAGCAAAATTCACTGTATCTTCTATTAGTGCATGGGTTCCAATCAGAATATGTACCTCTTCTGAGCGAAGGCTTTCATGCAATTTTTCTCTTTCAGATTTCTTGGTTGATCCGGTAAGAAGACTGACCTTTATAGGTATACCGTCAAGCATTTTAGAAAAGGTTTGGAAATGCTGCTGAGCCAAAATTTCCGTTGGGGCCATTATTGCCGACTGGTATCCATTGTCATGAGCTATCAGGATTGTTAGCAGGGCAACAAGTGTTTTACCGCTTCCAACATCCCCCTGTAGTAATCGGTTCATTTGAATCCCGGAACCTGTATCCCGGCGAATTTCCTTGATAACTCGTTTTTGTGCCTTGGTGAGTTCAAAAGGAAGGTTATGAGAATAGAATGTATTAAAGGTATTGCCAATCTTCTTGAAAATAAAGCCTTTAACTCTGGCTTTTCGCCAATGTTTCAGCTTAAGCAGATTCAATTGAATATAAAAGAGCTCTTCGAATTTAAGCCGGTATCGAGCCTTCTTCAGAATATCCTGATTTTCTGGAAAATGGATTGCAAGGAGAGATTCCTTAAGGGAAGGTAATCCCAGGTTTTTTATTAGCCAGGCTGGAAGCGTTTCACGGATTTGTCCATGTACTTTCTGTAAGAGGGAATATTCGAGTTTATGAATAGTTCTGGATGTAATAAACCCATTTTTGAGTCTCTCCGTAGTTGGATATGATGCCTGGTAAGCAAAAGGATACTTGATGTTTTCAGCCTTTTCTGCCTCTTCCATCTCCGGGTGGGGTATATTGTACTTCCCACCATAAACCGCTGGTTTCCCGTATAAAATATATTCGGGTCCAATTTTCAGGCTTTGTCGCAGCCATTTTATACCCTTGAACCAAACGAGCTCAATTGAGCCTGTATCATCAACAAAATGTGCAACTAAGCGCTGCTTCTGACGAATACCCACAAGCTCAATGTCCTGTATCCGGCCTCGCAATTGAAGGTAAACATCCTGTGAGATTATGTCCGAAATCGAATAAAACTTTGTCCGATCAGTGTATTTGAATGGGAAGTGATAAAGAAGATCTTTGAAAGTGCTGATATTTAACTCCTTGGTAAGTAATTCAGCCCTTTTAGGGCCAACCCCGGCAAGAAATTTTATATCTGAATCAAGGAGGTCTGTCATTATCGTTACTCGTTATTCGTTCTGAATTTTAGCGTTGGCAAGGACATACTCTTTTGCAATTTTTGGTCTGCGTGTTAGCCCGTGCGAATTGCCAATGTGCAATTTGTGCAATTAATGTGCAATTCATTTTAAGCTGCTTTTTGTTTTTGAACCAAATTTTCACTGGCCAATTCGGCCAATTACTGGCCAATTATTTTAGTTCATACTTTGCTCCTCTACCTTTAACTCCTGATGTTTTCAAAAGTTTAAGCTTTACTAATTCAGATAAGTCTTCGGTTGCTGTTGTTTTTCCAATACTATTTATTTCCTGATACTCTCCATTAGTAATCTTTCCATTTTCTTTTGTGAATAACACAGCTTTTATTTGCCTGTTATTTAGATTCAGGGATTGTAAATATTCTTCATTGTAAATGTCTTTTCTAAATTCAAGCCAGAAATCTGATGCCTCATAATAATACTTTGGAATTGGTAATCCTGCTTCTTTGCATTTCTCAATTATTTTTATCGTGCCCCTTCCCCAAGATTCAATGTAGCCAATTCTGAAGAAGGTATTTGCAATATCAGGGTTGAAAGGTTTTGATGAGTGCTTTTTGATTAAGTTTTCTACTGTCCAGTTTTCTGGGAGTTGCCCATCATTCCAAAACAATATTTTATCTTTGTAAATACTTATCTGAATTGGAATTCCGCTGGAATAATCCTTGTGAGCAATGGCGTTTAATAACGCCTCACGCAAGGCTTCATTTGGATATTCATAAGTCTCAATCCTGTGAATCCCTTCGTAGGAAATGATTGCTTTAATGTATTTTGCAAACAGTAAATCAATAGTTTTTTCTACTTGTTCAAACAGATTCCCATGTATTTCATCCTGATACATTAATTCAGAATCTGATTCAAAGAAACCAATTTTGATGTATGCTCCGGTAACAAAATTTTCAGGATTGGGATGAAACAACAGTATGGCTGCCCGTTTTAAGAAATCATTTTCCCTGAGTTGTAAATTTTCAATCAAATGCTCGTTACTGTCAGTTAATACTTCTTCTTCAATGC
>JAUVKA010000127.1 GCA_030592205.1 Bacteroidota bacterium
CGATAGGGTAAATCAGGAAAAAGAAATTGACCTTACTTATCGTTTTGACAATGAAGTTAATAGCTCAAAGACTTTGTTGGATGCAGCCAGGTTGGAAATTGATGAACTTGTGTCTGGGATGAGTATCCCGGCTGGAGTAGCCGTTGAAGTCGTACATGAGGAAAATGAATTTGAAGATTTCTATTTTCTTATAGCAGCTGCTTTTATTTTGATCTTTATGATCCTGGCAGCAGTTTTTGAGTCATTTTGGATTCCACTCGTTTTGTTATTTACCATCCCTCTGGCTGGTATCGGTGCTTTTGCAGCACTCATTTTCACAAAGAATTCACTTTTGAATGCCAATACCCTGACAGGTTTTATAATTCTACTTGGTATTGTTGTCAATAATGGGATAATACTAATTGATTATACTAATATTCTGAGAAAACAGGGGTACCGTCGATCACGCGCTCTTATGTCGGCCGGACTGGCCAGGGTGCGACCTATTCTGATTACAGCAGTTACTACTATGGTAGCAATGCTTCCCCTGGCCATGGGCAACGCGGAATATGTAAGCCTGGTAGGAGCACCATTTGCAATCACAGTTATCGGTGGATTATCAGTAAGTACAGTTCTGACCCTGATATTTATCCCAACTATGTATTCAAGCCTTGAGAATAGCCTGGAATGGATAAACAGCCTGCGTTGGTATATTAAATTGGTAATGGCTGCATTGGTAATCGGACTTGAGGCATACGTATTCCTTACGGTTGACACTTTCCTTTGGAAATTGGTAGAATCAATTCTTATTTTAGTGGGTGTACCAGCCATAACATGGTTCCTCCTCTCTAGTCTGAAACGTGCTGGAACTAAGGTGATTTCAGAGACGGAGCCGATAAGAATCAAGATCGGCAGTCTGGTCAAAATTTATGACAGGGATAATCGTTTTACACGTGAGTGGAAGGGCGGATTAGCTATAAGAAAAAGGCTGGTTATGGCTAAGTCCTATTCAAAATTGAAGGATTTCAGTGAATTGATTTGGCAGGTTCCTCTTATTGGCTTCCTCATATTTTTTGTCTATTTCTATCTTGAATCAGGGTTCTGGTTCTTTTTCCTAAACCTGATTATTTATTTTATCATTCTTGGGATCTGGTTACCTATTGGGAAATTTATTAAATCCCGATCAGGATTTGGCCGAAAAATGGCCAGATTCATTTATTTATTTATTCTTTGGGGCTTTCCTGTATTTTCCCTTGTTCAGTTTCAGATTCGCTGGGAAAATATTTCACTCGAGATTCTGATAGCAATTTCTTGGTTTTTTGCCCTTGTCGTTTTTGCATCGTCAACCAAACTCAAGCGAGAGAAAATCAATGTTAACAGGATAAAAGGGAGGTTCGGCTTATTGCGTCGAGGTTTCTACAGGATGGTATTGTCTATTCCACTGATTGGGCGCCAGAAGAAACCATTTAAAGCTCTTGCAGGGGTATCATTGGAGATTAGTGAGGGTATGATTGGATTGCTTGGTCCGAATGGAGCGGGTAAAACCACTATGATGCGGATAATTTGTGGTATCCTGGAACAGAGTCATGGAAAGATATGGATTAATAATATTGACACCCAGGAAAAGAGGGAGGAACTTCAGGGACTTATTGGTTATCTGCCCCAGGAGTTTGGTATGTATGAAAATATGACATCCGGAGAGTATCTTCATTATCAGGGGATTCTTAAAGGAGTAAAAGATCCTGTTGTTCGTAAGGAGAGAGTGGACGATGTTTTAAAATCAGTTCACATGTTTGAGCATAAGAATCACAAGATTGGTAGTTTCTCGGGGGGAATGAAACAACGAATTGGGATTGCACAGATCTTATTACATCTGCCCCGTATATTAGTTGTTGATGAACCTACGGCAGGACTTGATCCCAGAGAGCGGATCAGATTTAGAAATCTCCTTGTGGAATTATCAAGAAAACGGGTAGTAATCTTCTCGACCCATATTATTGAAGATATTTCAAGTTCATGTAACCAGGTGGCCGTTCTTAATAAGGGCGAGCTAAAGTATTTTGGTGTACCTCAGGAAATGGCTAAGATCGCCGAGGGTCATGTTTGGCAAGTGGAAGTGGGAATGGCTGAATTTGACGAACTGTCGGCTAAATATAAAGTGGTACACCATATGCGTGATGGTCAAAAGATACGGGTCAGGTTATTGGCAGAAGATAAACCAACAGAATCTGCTATTCCTGTAAAGCCTCTCCTTGAAGATTCCTATTTGTGGATGCTTGGTAAAAAATTGGATTAGTTCTCATGGCAACAAATAAATTTAAAATAGCAGTCGACTGGATATTGAGGATGATCCGGTATAACCTGAAGATAATTTTTGCAAACAAATTCATCTGGTTTTTGCTAGCTGCATTGGGATTTTTCATCATGGTTACACTCATTACCCTTTTCAATGGGAACATGATAACATCCGGGACGATATTTTCACTACTCCTGTACCCTGGGCTGCTTCTGATATTTTATCCCACAGCTTTTGGAATTCAGAATGATGAGGACACCAGGATACTCGAAATCCTATTCGGAATTCCTGATTATCGTTACAAAGTATGGCTGGTGAGGCTGATTCTGATCTTTCTTTTAGTATTTGTAGTTCTAATAATCCTTTCTGTATTTTGTTCATGGGCCCTTGTGATGTTCACCCCTTTTACCATGGCTTACTACCTGATCCTGCCAATTTTCTTTATGGGCTCATTGGCATTCCTGTTATCAACAATAATCCGGAATGGTATTGGTACAGCAGTAGTAATGGTAATCATCGGGATTGTTTTTACCTCTCTGGCAGATGCAATTCAGAACAGTAAATGGAATGTTTTTCTGAATCCGTTCAATATGCCCCAGGATATTAGCGAAGCTGCCTGGGCAACCGTCGTACACGACAATCATGTTATCCTGCTTGTAGGGATTATCCTAACTATACTAGCCGGACTGCTCAGTCTTCAGAGACGAGAAAAGTTCATCTAATGCTTCGCAAGGCTTGAGGCTTAAGGCTTAAGGCATGAGGATAAGTAAGAGGAATAAGTGATTAGGGAAATAAGTATGTAAAAAGGGGTTTATTTTTTCCATTTGGTCGTTTCATAATCGTCTATACTAATAAAAAGTATGAACGAATTGCAAATGCGACTCTTGAAGTATTCTGTCAAGATTAGTAATGAAACAGATGGGCTGTATAAGAAGCCTCATTTAGAAGCAGTTATTAAACAATTAAATAGATCTGCTAGTTCAATTGGTGCGAATTATTCCGAAGCTCAATCAGCATCTTCAAAAAAGGATTTCCATAACAAGGTTAGAATAGCTTTAAAAGAAGCAAGAGAATCCGAATATTGGCTAATGTTTTTATCTGAAAAACTTAATGACAAACAATTATCTGAATTAAACAATTATCTGAATTAAGAGATGAGGCTGTGTCATTGATAAAAATATTAACTACAATTGCCAGAAAAACAGATCCTGATAATAAACACTTATAACCTTATTCCCAATAACTTATCCTTATACATAAGCCATAAGCCATAAGCCTCAAGCCTTCTAAGGAATAAGTAGCCTCAAGCCTTACGCCTTACGCCTCAAGCCTTTGACAGTAATAAGTATCCCTATTTTGTGTAATACTTTATCATGTCGAGAATAGTCTGCCTGCAAACAGGACAATATGGATCCTTCAAGGCATTCATTTTGCATTTTTGCATCGGACTGTAAACGCCCTTACCTGAATATAATCCTCCTTCGAAAGCACCTAAAACGCCATCATATTTTGGTGTTCTTGGGGTTGGCACCGGTGTCCCGGATTTGATCATTTTTTTCCACTTTTTATTGAAGTTAACCAGAGTTGTTACGTTTGGCTGAATCGGCTCATAGTCCATATCGATGTAATCGCTGTATGAGACATCACTTGTATAGTATTCATCAGCCAGCCAGGTGAAGTTATGACCGAATTCATGAAGCCAAACCCCGATAGATTTAGGATGGAATGCGGAGAAAGTACCATAATAATTGTAAACACCCCCTCCTCCGTATTTTTCTGTGTTAACCAGTATGATAATCAGGTCATATGGTACATTTGCAGCAATATCGCGAACTGATTTTATATCATAGGTCATGAGGTATCTTTCTGAGTCGAAAGTATAGAAGCTGGTATTCAACAAAGTTTCTTTCCAGATTTTTTTACCAGGAATATCCGTGCCGGATTCCTTACTTGGAGATTCCACTACCCAGATGTTAAAATCATTCTCATGGGCATCAAAAGGATCTGTTTTGAAAAGGGCATTTGAAAACTGAGTAGCTGCCTTACGGAATTTATCCATTTCATCCACTGAAAATCCATCTGGAAGAAATACAACATCTACCTTTTCTGCGGGATCACCAGAATTGTGAACCATATAGGATTTATATTTTGGGCCCTCTTCAAACTTGATGAAATAATCTTTTGGATCGATAGGGTACTCAAATACTTTATTTAATTTAGTCGTCCGGTCCCTGCTATATAAAATCAGATTAACCTTTTTCTTTGGAAAAGGAACTATAACAGTTTCATAGAAACATTTCTTCACCTTGTCGGCTTTAGCAGTTGTTTGCCATTCACTGTATAATCCGGCATATCCTCTCGAATAAATTAACTTATTGCTTTTTGCATCACGAATCTCAACTCTGTACTCTCCCCACTCGAAAGGATCAATAAGATTTGTTTTGGGCCCTGACCATTTTCCTTCCTTTTTCATTTGCTCAAAGAAGACTTCCTCGGTATCTGCAGTTCCACACCTGTTATAATCAAATCTGAGTGTGTTTGGCGTGAAATAATCTGAATATTTTACCTGTCCGAAGGCTAAAACTGGCAGGAAAAATACTATCATGAAAATCTTTTTCATCCTGGTGAGAATTAATTGATGTTTTTAAGCTTAAAAATTCAGGAAGGTAAAATTACATTGTATTTTTGTTAAATCCGAATAAGTATCAAGTAGGTAATAACAAGATTGTATAACACTTATTTGGTTTGGAAAGTGTATTTTGTTATCAGAAATAAAATCTAATTACAATGAAAGAATATAGTTCTAATCTTATTGAAGTTTTATTGAACTGGGGTTTATCAGATGGTCTGACCAGATGGATCCACTTGCTTGTGGTCATTATCATCATTGGTATTGCATCCTGGGTAGTTGACAAAATTACCAAACGGGTTATCATTGCTTTAATTCAAAGGGTTGTAAGTCGCTCAAAAAACGATTACGACGATATATTATTGGAGAAAGGAGTGTTCAATCGTCTTGCACATATTGCTCCGGCCTTAGTGGTTTATTATATGCTACCTGCAATTCTGGTCAGTTTTCCACATACAGAGGTATTTCTTCAAAACCTCACGAAAGTATATATGATTCTCATAGGAATCATGGTGTTCATCAGTTTTCTAAATGCTGTTAACGAGATTTACAACAAAAGGGAAAATTCCAGCCAGGTTCCTATCAAAGGATATATTCAGGTTGTTCAGGGGATACTCATCCTGGTTGCTTTCGTTTGGGCGCTTAGTGTTTTATTTGGTTTCGAGCTAATAGGATTTTTTGCAGGCCTCGGTGCTTTTGCAGCAGTCTTGATTCTGGTTTTTAAAGATACGATACTCGGGATAGTTGCTTCAGTTCAGATCAGTGCAAATAAAATGATGGCTATTGGTGATTGGATAAGCATGCCAACACGTAAGGCAGATGGTACTGTCATCGATATCACAGTAAATACTGTAAAGGTTCAGAATTGGGATAAAACCATCGCTTCTATACCAACTTATGCCTTTATTACGGAGTCCTTCGACAACTGGCGTGGTATGGAAGAATCCGGGGGCAGGAGGATTAAACGCTCAATTAATATCGATATGTCAAGCGTGAAGTTTTGTACTCCGGAAATGCTTGAGAAATATAAAAAATTTCAATTGATCAATAAATATATTTCGAGCAGGTATCAGGAAATTGAAGAACACAATAAGAATCATCAGGTAGATGCTAGTATTCCAGCTAATGGCAGGAGGATGACCAATCTGGGTACTTTCAGGAAGTATCTGGAAGCCTATTTAACAGATCATCCTAAAATTCATAATGATATGACTTTCCTTGTGAGGCAGCTGCAGCCTACAGATAAGGGATTACCTATTGAAATTTATGTATTTAGTAATGATCAGGCCTGGGCTAATTATGAAAGTATTCAGTCTGATATTTTTGATCACATTCTTGCAGTATTGCCTGAATTTGACCTAAAGGTATTTCAGAATCCTTCAGGACAGGATTTTAAACAATTCCATGTTTAATATTGGCCGAGAGATAAAAATATGTAGAAATGAATTTTGAGATTGAACGAAAATTTCTGGTAAAAGATAACTCTTGGAAAAAAGGGCTAACTGAAGTCGATTCAAGTTTTATCCAACAGGCTTACCTTGCCATGTTCCCTGAACCAACTGTTAGGGTCAGGATAAGGGATTCCCATGCCTGGCTGACAATTAAGGGAATGCCAAAAGGCTTAGGCAGGGCGGAATTCGAATACCAGATCCCTACCAACGATGCTCTTGCATTAATGAAAATGGCCAAACCCGGTATTGTGATCAAACGCCGTTATGAAATCATGTTCCAGGGTAAAAAATGGGAAGTTGATGAGTTCTTTGGGGATAATGAAGGATTGATCCTGGCTGAGATTGAGTTGGATCATGAAGATGAAATCTTTGATAATCCACCTTGGCTTGGAGAGGAAGTTAGCTATGATTCCAGGTTTAAGAATTCGGCCCTTGCCATGAATCCCCTCAATTCCTGGAAGTAGATGAATAGTTTGTTAAAATACAATCCTGCTTTTTGTAAGTGTAAGCTTGTTAGTCGTGTGAGCACTTGGGTTCTTGTGTTTTTTTTGTTGGGTTTTCTAATTTCCTGCAATGTTTTAGGTCCGCCGGCCCTGGACACCCGTCCGGTACATCTTTATAATCCAGGGAAAACAACTCTTCATCCGGATTATATCATTTACCATAATGGGGCAGATGAGAGTACACTTTTTTTTCGGGTATTATGTAAGGAACTGTTGTTTAATCAGGCTAACCCGGAAAATGAGAACCGGGCCAAAATAGCGATAGACTATAAGTTATTTAGTTCTTTTTCTGAGCAAAAGGTTGAGCATTCTGGCAGTAGGGTGTTTATTATTAATAGGGCAGAGGCGAAGGATGTTTTTTCAGGATCCTTTAAATTATCGGTTGAGGAGGGTAAAAGCTATTTTCTGGAATTATCACTTACCGATCAATTGCGGGAAAGCAAAAAGCTTGATTATGTTTTTGTTGATCGCTACAGTCAGCAATCTCAGCAAAATTACCTTGTTTTATCTTTTCCGGGCAATGAGGTTGGATTTGAAAAATTTTATTATTCTGATGAAAAATTCAGAATTATTTCAAACAGCATTGCATCGGGGCGTATGCAGATTTCCTATTACAAATCTGCGAAAGTTCTACCCCCTCCTCCTTTTAATACTGATGACATCATTGCCTGGACTGTTCGCCCGGATTCAGTTTGGGAAACAGATTATGATCAACAAACATTGTTTCAGATCAAGGATAAAGGGGTTTATCAATTTTTTCCTGATAATGAGCAACTTAATGCTCTTTACCTGGTTAATCTTGGTGATCATTTTCCCCAGGTTCAGACTCCGGAGGATATGGCGCCACCTCTTCAGTATATCACTACAAGTGAGGAGTATAAGAACTTAATCAGGCAAAAGGAGCTAAAAAAAGCAATTGACCAGTTCTGGCTTGGTGTTGGGAACGATTTTAATGATGCCAGAGAACTAATCAGGGTTTATTATAACCGGGTTTTATTTGCAAACTTGTATTATACAACAGACCGGGAAGGTTGGAAAACTGATAGAGGTATGATCTACCTTTTGATGGGGCCGCCTACGATGGTGAAAAAGACGGAAACCAAAGAGGAATGGAATTATCAGAGTCGGGATAGCCGGAATAATTACCGCTTTACTTTTACCCTGGAGTCAGACCCAATTAAGGTGTATGATTTTGTATTAAGGCGTACTGAAGACCATCGAATTATTTGGAACACTGCTGTAAAAACATGGCGTAATGGCCGCATATTTACTTTATAATGGAAAAACAAGACATCCTTTTTGGTCTTCGACCTGTTATTGAGGCTGTCCACTCGGGAAAAGAGCTGGATAAAATACTCATACGTAAAGGTTTAGTCGGAGAGTTGTATCACGAACTAATGGTATTGGTGAGAGCTTCCGGAATTCCTTATCAAATGGTTCCAGTAGAAAAACTTAACAGGGTCACCCGTAAGAATCACCAAGGGGTTGTTGCCTATATGTCGTTGATTTCATATAGTCCTATCAGCGAAATAATTCAAAGAGTATTTGAGAAAGGGGAGAGCCCTTTGATTCTGATTCTGGATGAGATTACAGATGTAAGGAATTTTGGGGCTATTGCCCGTTCAGCTGAAGTTGCCGGGGTTCATGCTCTTCTGATCCCTGAGCGAGGCGGGGCACAAATAAATGCAGATGCTATAAAAACGTCTGCAGGAGCATTACTCAATATTCCGGTTTGCAGAGTGCTTAGCCTGGAAAAAGCCGCAGCTGAATTGAAAATTTCAGGATTGAAGATTATTGGTGCTACAGAGAATGCTGAAAAACTATTTTATCAGTCGGAAATGTCAGGGCCTCTGGCTATTGTTCTTGGTTCAGAAGATACTGGGATTAGCAAGGAACTTGCTTCCCAATGTGATGAGCAGATCAGAATACCTAAGCATGGAAAGATTGATTCACTTAACGTTTCAGCAGCCGCCGCAGTACTGGTTTTTGAAGCTGAGAAACAGCGATTTCAGGCAGACTGATCTTTTTCCCCCTCTCCTGAATATCTGATTTTAGCGTAAACAAGATATATTGTGCCTAAAATATTGATAAGGTAGTTCAGCCATAATGGCCATTGGAAATCACCTTTCATGATATTTTCTCCGGCAATATAGATAAATACCAGAATCACCCCGCTGCTCCACATTAACAGAAATGACCAGCTGAAACTGGATACGTCATGAGATCGCCAGGTTTTGTAAACCTGAGGGATTACCCCAATACTCAGTACAATATTCCCTATCCAACCTAGTGTTTCTAAGAAGTCCATTTGTTCAGTTATTCGTTACTCGGTTACTTGTTACTCGTTATTCGATACTCGGCTTGAAATTTTCGCTTTTCTGCCTTCTTGTCCTATTTTGTTAATCCCCTACGGGGAATTCAACTCTTATTGGGTACCTAATTTCTACAATTATTTAACCTCTACGAGGTAGAAAAAATCCGAATACAAACCAATCTACCAATCCACCAATCTACCAATCCACCAATCTACCAATCCACCAATCTACCAATCCACCAATCTACCAATCCACCAATCTACCAATCGACCAATCTACC
>JAUVKA010000403.1 GCA_030592205.1 Bacteroidota bacterium
GATATGGGTACTAAAATGGCAGAACAAGAACTAGTAAACAATTATGAGCTAAGCCGGAAAAAACCTTCTGAAATTAAACTTGGTGTAAACTGGCTTTTTGAACCAAGCATGAATTTCTACCGGAAAACATGGGGTTTAAACTGGCTTTTGCCAATTGACAGGGAGGGGCTGACAGAAAAAGATGATTATGTCTTTAAAACAGATTCCGAAGTTAAAAATGGAATTGAAGGGGAGGTCATTTTTTCATCTGAAAAAGCTGGGACTTTATTGATAAAAAGAAGTCGGTGTGCAAATTAAATTGAACTTTGGAAAAAGAATATATTACATTATTTATTCCAGGAAACTTAATCGATTATTTTTCAGAGGTCAATTCACATTTTTCGATGTTATTGTTATTTGTGTCTATTATCTGATAGGATTTATCCACAATCAAATCAGCAAGGGGTTTTAATGAAACTACATTTTTATGCTCCTGTTCCAGAATTTCCAACCTGAAATCACTCATTGCCTCTTTCATACGGATAATCTGATTGATCTTTGTTTCATGATAGGTGAGGTCAATAAAGATCCTAAGATCAACATCATTGGTTTTTATGGCATACAGGCCATCCATTACGAGTAAGTCTATTTTGCTAAAATCAGTTATTAGTTTATCAACTTGCTCAGGAATTAAATCAATACATGGAATCATACATTCCTGGGCTTCCCTGAAATCACGAATGGTCCTGTTGATCCTTATCCAGTCATATTCCTTAATACCAACTTTGTCAATTCCTTTACTCCGCCTCCATTCTTCACGTAGTAATGGCGGAATCTTGTAATAATTATCTGTATGAATTACTTTAGCACGGACGTTATTCTGCTGAAGAATTTTTCCAAGCGAATGCGCCAGTTCAGATTTTCCGGAGCCGGATTCACCTGAAATTGAAACGACATACCTGTGCCCATTTTCTAGTTTTTCCAGGTCTTTAAGAACGTATTCTTTAATAGCGCATGCCGCTTCTTTGTGCATATCATTAATCAGAAGTATATCACCTAACATATTTAAATAATTTTTAGCTGATTTTTAGAATGATTGGTTTATTGTTTGGTAATTCGTGTATTTGGTCACAAAGATTAATTTTTATTTTCTTTTTTGTATCATTCTTTCCAATTATTTCAAAATTATTTTTTGAAATATTTATCTGATAAGTTGTATCCCTAAAAGTAAATTTAAATTTAAGCCTTTCCCAATGTTCTGGAAGGTTTGGACATAATCCGGGATATTCATTTGAAAGGTCCAGGCCTGCAAATGTTTGTAGTACTGCATAGATTGTTCCTGCCATCACACCGCAATGAATGCCCTCTCCGGTAGTTCCGCCCTGGATGTCAACATAATCACTTTCTAAAGCTTCCATGTATAATTTCCAGCCCAAATCATTCTGTTTCACTTTGAAAGCAAGGCAGGCATGTACGAGGCGGCTCAGTGTAGAGCCATGTGAAGTCCTGGCTATGTAATAGTCAAAGTTTTTTGCCAAATAATCTTCAGGGATTTTATATCCCAGATCTGTAATAATCTTTGTAACTTCCTTTTCAGGAAGATTATAAAGGGTCATGATGAAGTCAGCCTGTTTTGATAACTTATATTCATCCGGTGATTTACCTTCTGCCTTTAAAATACGATCCAGTCTATGGGTATCCTCATATTTGTTGTTGTAGTGCTCCCAATCGAGTTCTTTCAGATCGAAATAGCCCTTGAACTGAGAAACAATACCTTCCTCCGAGATCTCAAGATTGAGTTTTTCTTTAATAGATTTCCATTTATCGGTCTCTGTTTTGCTAAGACTGATTTTTGTGAAAATTTGATCACAATCTTTTGAAGGCAGCTTATTTTCTATTTTAAATGCAGCTGATAAAGCCCAGCTTACCATAATATTTGTATAAGCATTATCCTCCAGGCCTTCTTTTTGTGAACCCGGAATCGATTCATGAAATTCATCAGGTCCCATTACCTTATCAATATGATATCGTTGAGTTTTATCATCAGATTTTGACTTACTGGCCCAGAAACGGCAAATTTCAAAAAACATTTCTGCGCCATATTGTATCATGAATTTTAGGTCATTTGTGATCCAGTAATAATTCCATATGTTATACGCAATAGCCAACGAGACATGCCGTTGGAGGGAACTGTAATCATCCCCCCATTCTCCTGATATCGGATTAAGATGAACTATCTGTGTCTCTTCCCGGCCATCACTTCCACTTTGCCAGGGAAACATGGCCCCCTCATAACCATATTCTTTAGCATATTCCCTGGCTTTATCAAGCCGCCTGTACCGATATAAAAGAACTGATTTCACAACTTCCGGAAAATGAATATTATAAAGTGGTAATATGTATAACTCATCCCAGAAAATATGCCCACGGTAAGCCTCTCCATGAAGTCCCCTGGGGGCAATACCTGTATCCTGATTTTTGTAATGAGGAGAAGCAGTTACCAGGCTATGGTAGAGGTGCATTCGAATCAGTTTCTGAGCATACCTGTCCCCATCAATTCTGATGTCCATCTTATCCCAAAGTTTAAGCCATGCATTTTTTGACTTATTGAGTTCCACCGAATAATCTGAAATTGACCGAATAATCTTTTTTGAGATTTCCAACGGGTTTTTTATACCTTCATCCATGCTTGTGTATATGGCTACTAACTTTTGAACTGTAACCTCCTGATTTTGTTTAACATTAAATGAGTAAGATGTGGTAGTAAAGCCTTCATTGTGAGAAGACCTGGTTTTATATTCAAAATCATCCACATCTGAGCCTATCATTAGTTTTGCACTTAGCGCTATCCGGATATTTGAGTTTGTTGTCTTTGTTTCAAGGAAATTGTATTCTCCATCAATAGATTCAGAAACCGGTTCCAGTTGTTTCTGATTTAACTCCTTATACCGCTCAACTCCGGCATTAATGTGATTTCCATTTAGCTCAGATTGAATCTCAATTTTATCTGAATAGTTGAGAGGGGTAACCGAAAATTCTAATCCGGCAAGGTGCGGATTTTCCATACTGGCAAATCTTGAGGAATCAATTTTGGTACGTCTGCCATTTGAATCTTTTACTATCATCACTCTCTTCAGCTCACCGGTTTTAAGATCAAGATAACGATGAATCTTTTCAATTTCATAAGTAGGTTCAGGTTTAAACTCAAACCATTCATTGCCCTCTATCCGGAATCGTATTGGCAGCCAGTTTGGAATATTAACAAAATCTTCATTTTCCAGATCCCGCCCGGCCACTTGTGAAATTAATCTGTTGTATAGTCCAGAGATATATGTGCCGGGATAGTTTACTTTGTTGGCGCTACTCTCTTCAAGTGCTCCACGGGTACCGAAATATCCATTTCCGATAGTAAGCAGAGCTTCCCTGGATCGTTCCTTTTCCTGATTGTAATCGTAGTATTTCAACTGCCAGGAATCAATTTCCATTCCCTTTTCAAACCACTTATTTATTGATGACAGACTCACATCTGCCAGGTCAGTGACAACAATATCAGCTCCATTAATTTGTAATTCATGCAGATTATCTTCGC
>JAUVKA010000227.1 GCA_030592205.1 Bacteroidota bacterium
AAGCAATTCAGATCCGTGTTAATGGTTGATATCCTTTATGCCCCCTTCAAAATAATAGGCTTGGAGAAAAAAGTTTCCAAGCCTATTGAATTTCAGGTGAATGGGAAAACTAAGCGAGTAATTATAGGAGGCATTATTGACCGTATTGATGAAAAAGATGGTTTGATCCGCATTTTGGATTATAAATCGGGGAATCCGGTAATGGCTTTTAAGGATATTCAGAGTTTAATTGATACTTCAAAGGCTAAACGCCCAAAAGAGATATTACAGGCTATGCTTTATTCAGTCATATTCAGGTATGAGCAATCTGTTCAAAAACCTATTCAGCCTGTTATTTATCCCACGGGAAAGATGAGGAAAAGACCCTTTGATCCAGGTCTTAACCATGATGGAGTTGTAATTAGTGATATTTCGGAATACAAGGATCAGTTGCTGGATTTGATAAAAGAGGTTCTGGCTGAAATTTTCGATCCAGGTTTAGATTTCGAGCAAGCTGAAAATGAGGCAGCTTGTAAATACTGCCCTTTCAAAGATTATTGTCAGACTTAATCTTCAATATCTTTAAGTAGATCTGGCCGCAGTAGTTTTGTCCTTTCTATAGCCTTCTCGAGTTTCCAGTTTTCGATCTGTTTATCATTTCCGGAAAGCAAAATATCCGGCACTTTCCATCCTTTGTAAATTGCCGGGCGGGTGTAAAGCGGAGGAGCCAGTATATTGTCCTGAAAGGAATCGGTAAGAGCAGAAACTTCATCTGAAATTGCTCCGGGAATTAGTCGTACTATTGCATCGGCCATAACAGCCGCTGCCATCTCTCCTCCGGTAAGAACATAATCCCCGATTGAAATTTCACGTGTTATCAGGTGATCCCTTATCCTCTGGTCAATTCCTTTGTAGTGGCCACACAAAATTATTAAGTTCCCCTGGCAGGAAAGTTGATTAGCCATTTTCTGATTAAATACTTCTCCATCCGGAGAGGTGTAAATTATTTCATCGTATTCCCTTTCCTTCTTAAGCTTTTCAATAACTCGCTCAATAGGTTCAATGGTAAGGACCATTCCGCCCCCCCCACTGAAAGGATAATCATCCACGCTTTTGTATTTGTCGTTGGAATAATCGTGAAGATTGTGAATATGTATTTCCACCAGTCCTTTGTCCCGGGCTCTTTTTATAATGCTGTACTCAAAAGGACTTGTGAGTAATTCCGGAACTGCAGTTAACAAATCTATACGCATGCTCATGCATTTTTGCACAAAGGTATTAAAACTCTTGAGCGGGAAATTACCATTGCTTAATTGAAGTTTAAGCTTGTTGAAATGCCACTCTTTTTCAGGGGTGGTATTTTTGTTTTTTTACTTGTCTGTAATTGCCATATTCTTTATATTTAGTGAGTTTGCGCTCATTCGAATTATAAAAAAAAAGTTTATATTTGTCGAATAGCCGAACCCGGGGCCTGGTCCCTGAATCTGTTCGTAATGAACAACTCAGAATTCTGAGGGTATGTAAGAAGTAAAGAGCGATAATATGACTGCAAAAGAAGAACGGAAAACTGAAGAATTAGAAGATCAGTTAGAACAAAACAAAGACCAATCAGAAGATCAAGAAGATACTGCAACAAAGGAGGAAAAGCTTGATAAGGAGGTAGAATCTCCTGTTGAATCAAATGCAGAACCTGTAATTGAGAAAGAGATTACAGACACTCCAGAATCAGAACCCACAACTGAAGATGCAGCTGCTGAACAGGCTGAGGAAATCCCGGAATCGGAACCTGTAGTTGAAGAAGCAGCTGCTGAAAAGCTTGAAGAAGAGCCTGTTGTTGAAGAGAAAACCACAGAAACACCAGCACCAGTAGTTGAGGAAGAGCCTATAGTTGAGGAAGTGGCTGCTGAGCAGGCTGAGGAAATCCCGGAATCGGAACCTGTAGTTGAAGAAGCAGCTGCTGAAAAGCTTGAAGAAGAGCCTGTTGTTGAAGAGAAGACCACAGAAACACCAGCACCAGTAGTTGAGGAAGAGTCTGTTGTTGAAGAGAAGACCACAGAAACACCAGCACCAGTAGGTGAGGAAGAGCCTATAGTGAAGGAAGTGGCTGCTGAACAGGCTAAAGAAATCCCGGAATCGGAACCTGTAGTTGAAGAAGCAGCTGCTGAAAAGCTTGAAGAGGAGCCTGTTTTTGCGGAGAAAACCACAGAAACACCAGAGCAAGAACCAGAGCTTCCTCCTCTGGGTCAGGATTATTCCAACTCAACAAAAGAAGAACTTGTAGGAATGCTTCGCCTTCTTCTCGATCGAAGAATCATTCAGGAAATCCGTAAGGAGGTTGACAATATAAAATCCGCATTTTACAAGCGTCATCGCTTTGAAATTGAGGAGAAGAGAAAGAGTTTTATTGAGAATGGAGGAGCTCCTGAAGAGTTTCTGCTTCCACCTGATCCACTTGAAGAGGAATACAAGGAATTGTACGATTCTTACCGAATAAGGAGAACAGAATACTTCAAAGTTCTCGAAGAGGAGAAAGGGAAAAACCTGTTGAAGAAAAGGGAGATTATCGATAGGATTGAACATCTTATTAACTCTCAGGAATCACTAAATAAGACTTTTAATGAATTCAGGGATCTCCAGCGCGAATGGAGAGATGTTGGCCCCGTGCCACAATCATCTCTACGACAGTTGTGGGAAAGTTATCATTATCATGTTGAGAAATTCTATGATTTCATTAAGATCAATAAGGAGTTACGAGACCTGGATCTTAAAAAAAATCTGGAGATAAAGTTAGCATTATGCGAGAAAGCTGAGGAGCTTCTCCTCGAACCATCGGTTATCAAGGCTTTCAAGGATCTTCAGGAGTTGCATGCCAGGTGGAGGGAGACCGGTCCAGTACCAATAGATAAAAAAGAGGAGATCTGGGATCGTTTCAAAGAAGCAACGACTAAAATCAATAAAAGTCATCAGGATCATTTCCAGCATCTTAAAAAGGAACAGAAGACCAATCTGGAATCTAAAATAAGGCTATGTGAGCATATAGAAGAAATTCTGACTCAGGGAGTCAGCACACCTAATAAGTGGAATGAGTATTCTCGCGAGGTAGTAGATCTGCAAAAATTATGGAGAACTATCGGATTTGCTCCAAAAAGAGATAATAATAAGGTTTATGATCGCTTCAGGACTGGATGCGATGCCTTCTTCAACATGAAGAGAGAGTTTTTCAATAGCCATAGGGAGGTCCAGAATACTAATATGCAGTTAAAAAATGAACTCTGTATACAGGCTGAATCACTAATGAAAAGCAGTGAATGGAAACAGGTAACTGAAGATCTGATTAGTATACAGCGTGAATGGAAGAAAATTGGCCCTGTACCCAGGAAATATTCCGATGCACTATGGAAGCGTTTTCGGACTGCCTGCGATACTTTTTTCCAGAATAAGAATGACCATTTTAAAGGTCAGGGATCTGCCCAGGTTGAAAATTTGAAGCGAAAGCATGAGATTATTGAAAGCATTAAAAATTATTCCCTTGGAGAAGATCATAACAAGGACCTCAGTAAGTTACAGCAATTCCAGAAGGAATTTCTTTCTATTGGTTATGTACCCTTTTCGCAGAAGGAAAATATTGCAAAAGAGTTCAGGGATGCCATCAATTCTCATTTTGATAAATTAGATATTGATGAATCCAAGAGAGAATTATTGAAATTCCGACAAAAAATTGATAATTTAGCACAATCCCCCAATAATAGAAACCGTATAGAAGCGGAACGCGAAAAACTAGAAAGCAGATTGAAACTACTAGAGAACGATGTTATCCTGTGGGAAAATAATATTGGATTCTTTGCCAAATCAGAAAAGTCCGATTCTCTTAGAAAAGAGGTGGAAAGAAAGATCAAGGAGGCAAAAGAACGAATTGTCACAATGAAGGATAAACTTGGGGTTATAGACAATTATGACTACTAGTACGCGTAATTAACACTAATCCATTATGAAAAAAGTAATTAAAGAATTAGCCCTGATAATCATTCTTGGGCTTGTTTTCTCATTTTCATCTTTCGCACAAAAGGGGACTGTGCGAGGTTTTGTTTATGACGAGGCCACTGGCGAATCAGTGATTTTTGCAAGTGTTTTCCTTGAGGGAACTACTTATGGCAGTGTTACTGATGCTAATGGCTACTTTGCTATCTCTAAAGTGCCAGCTGGCACTTATGAGCTGGTTGTCAGTGCTGTAGGCTGGGAGCGATCAAGTATTAAGGTAGTTATTGAGGCCGATGGTATTTTAACGACAAAACTTTATACCAGGGAGGCAGTGTTAAAACTTGAGGAGCTTGTGATTAGTGCAGAGCGGCAGAAGCTTAAAACACAGATATATACCTCTGTCCAAAAGATTACTCCCAAGCAAATGTCAAAGATCCCAACTATTGGTACTGAGCCAGATTTAGCTCAATACCTTCAAGTTTTACCAGGGGTGATTTTTACAGGTGACCAGGGTGGACAATTGTATATCAGGGGTGGCGCTCCTATTCAAAATAAAGTATTATTGGATGGGATGATTATTTACAACCCCTTTCACTCAATTGGTTTGTTTTCAGTATTTGATTCGGATGTGATTAGTGTTGCCGATGTTTATACTGGTGGATTCGGTGCAAAATATGGTGGACGGATCTCTTCCATTATGGATATAACCACGCGTGATGGAAATAAAAAGCGGATCTCAGGAAAGCTGTCGTCAAGTACTTTCATGTCGAAAGCTTTACTGGAAGGCCCATTAAAAAAGGCCTCTGATGATGGAGGTTCAGCTTCATTCATATTATCTGCCAAACACTCTTACCTTAAGGAGACTTCCAAATACCTGTATACTTATGTGGATACCGCAGGACTACCTTTTAACTTTACCGACCTATATGGTAAAATTTCCATGAATGGGAGAAGTGGTAGTAAAATCAATTTTTTTGGATTTAATTTTAGCGATGATGTAACCTACAGGGGGATTACGGATATTGGTTGGAATACCTATGGTGCCGGGTCAAATGTTGTCTTGGTTCCTGGAGATTTTCCGGCACTTGTGAAAGCCAATATTGCATATTCCTCATATAGCATAAGGATGAATGAGGCTGATCAACAGCCAAGGGAATCTTCTATTGACGGATTTAATGTTGGACTATCCTTTGTTTACTTCTTTGGCAAGGATGAACTTGATTACGGTATTGAGGTGCTTGGGTTTAATACCAACTTTAATTACTTCAATTCGGTTGGCCGTAAAATCACTCAACAACAATTTACTACAGAGCTAGCCGGCTACGTAAAATACAAAATGACACTTGGCAAACTTCTTATTGAACCAAGTTTCAGATTACACTATTATGCATCTCTGGGGGAAGCAAGTCCTGAACCACGCCTGGGGATTAAATATAACCTGAGTGATATCTTTCGTGTGAAATTCTCCGGGGGTGTTTATTCCCAAAATCTGATTGCAGCAAATTCCGACAGGGATGTTGTAAACCTGTTTTACGGCTTTCTCAGCGGACCCGAGAATCTCCAGAAAGAATTTGACGGGAAAGATGTAAACACGAAGCTCCAAAAATCTAACCATGCTATCTTCGGTTTTGAACTGGATATTACCAATCGCTGGAGTCTTAATGTTGAGACTTATATAAAGGATAATACTCAATTAACCAATATCAATAGGAATAAGCTGTATGATGATACAGGTGAGAATCAAGACAAACCGGATTATCTCCGCAAGGATTTTATTGTTGAAACTGGTCAGGCCTATGGCTTAGATTTTCTGCTTAAGTATGATTATAAAAAACTTTATTTTTGGGGTGTATATTCTCTGGGATGGGTTAACCGCTATGATGGAATCATCCAATATCCACCGCATTTCGATCGCCGCCATAACGTGAATCTTGTGGCAGCATACACTTTTGGCAAGGATCTGAACTGGGAGTTCAGCTCAAGATGGAACCTCGGCTCCGGATTCCCCTTCACTCAAACACAGGGATTTTATGAGAAGATACCTTTTCATGATGGCATAAATACCGATTATACTACTGCTAATGGAGAGCTGGGAATTGTTTACGGCCCGTTGAATCAGGGACGCCTGCCATACTATCATCGCCTGGACATGAATATTAAAAGATCCTTTGTTATGGGTGATTATAGTAATATAGATGTAACATTCAGTGTTACAAATGTTTATGATCGCAACAATATCTTCTACTTCGACCGTGTCAAGTATGAAAGGGTGGATCAACTTCCATTGATGCCAACACTGGGTATCAGCTGGACTTTTTAGATTTTATGGCATCTAAACAGGCAAAATATATTTTCGTGACCGGAGGAGTAACCTCCTCACTTGGCAAAGGTATTATTTCCTCATCCCTTGCACGGCTTTTACAGGCCCGGGGTTTTTCTGTAACCATCCAAAAACTGGATCCGTATATCAATGTTGATCCTGGTACACTGAATCCGTATGAGCATGGAGAGTGTTATGTTACCGAAGATGGTGCTGAGACTGATCTCGATCTTGGCCATTATGAGAGATTCCTGAATATTCCGACTTCACAGGCGAATAATGTTACTACGGGTAGAATTTACCAATCTGTAATTGAAAAGGAAAGACGGGGAGATTATCTGGGAAAGACAGTTCAGATCATCCCTCATATTACTGATGAGATTAAAAAGAGGATTAAGTTTCTTGGATCA
>JAUVKA010000379.1 GCA_030592205.1 Bacteroidota bacterium
AATTCAATAGAAAGCTCGGAAAAGTATTTGTTTCGAATGCCCTACCTAGATCACAATGGCTTTATTTCTTACTGGCAATATTTTGACTCCTGTTCACCAGGCTCAACTAAAAGCAATGCCATTAAAAGTTTTGATTACCTGAGTGAATTTACAATGGGATTCTTTAGCAAGTATCTGAAGTCCGATCCTTCATTATATGACAGCAAATTTCTAGTTGGTCAGGACAATGAATACATCCAGGCTGCAGACCTGAATTATTCGGCCATCACAACTATATGCAACACTTTATTGGATAATGCTTTTGACTCCGCATCCAAACAAGTGGATGATCATAAAACCGTATTATTAGAAGGTGAAAACCAGCTAAATATTCTGGCCAGGATGGCATATAATAAGGATATGGCTATATGGTTGTATCAAAAGAGCTTAAACTATCGTCCGGATTCCTGGGAGACTCACTATGGTCTTGCACATATTTATAAGGACAAAGGGGAAACTCTCCTGGCAAAAGAGGAATTGCTGAAAGCAGAGGAATTAGATCCTGGAAATACCGACATTACGGATCTTCTGAATGAAATAAGCAAAATAGAATGAAGCTGCTTCCATTAATTACCGGCAGCATCTCAATCTGCAATAGTTTTAGTCACATCTGACCTGATCTTTTCATTCCAACCACGGCCATCAAGAGGATAGACATTGTTCTCTGTTGCCCAACGATCCCATAGTTCTTTCAGCTCTTGTGCTTTGTCGGGATTCCTGGCGCTAAGATTAATTGTTTCAGTTCTGTCATCTTTTAAGTTGTACAATTCCCAGCTTCCCAGGTATGGCTCTTTGTTATTCCCTTCTGAAACCAATTTCCAGTCACCCTGGATTACAGCCCGATTTGCATGATGCTCGAAAAAAAGCGCTTCTCTTTCAAACTCTTTTCCCATTACTGATTGAAGCAAACTTTTGCCCTGTACAGGATTTATTATGTGGCCATTCATTTCTTCAGGATACTTCGCACCAGCGACATCAAGGATGGTGGGCATAATGTCAATTACGTGACCTACCTGGGTAGTTATTTCACCCTGCCTGTATATTTCTTCAGGCCAGTGCATAATTAAGGGGGTTGCAATCCCTCCTTCATGTGTATAATGTTTGTACTCCCTGAATGGAGTATTGCTGACATTGGCCCATTGGATACGGTAACTTTGCGCCGGATTTTCATTGCCCACCTGGTCAATCTCATCAACAGAAAGGATCCTACCCTGTTGCTCAGCACATCCACCATTATCAGACAAAAAGATAATCAGGGTGTTTTCCAGCTCACCATTCTTTTCCAGTACCGAGATTATTTCACCAATCCCCTGATCCATTCTGTCAATTTGTCCAGCATATGCGGCCATCAAAGCATCCCAGACTTTTTTCTCATCATCATCCAACTTATTCCAATCCTGAACCTTCTCTTCACTTGTTGTAAGATTCCAGGAAGGATCAATAATTCCATTGTCAATCAGAGTTTTATAACGCTTTTCTCTTTGCTGGTCCCATCCATCCAGGAATGCACCCCGATACTTAGCTACATCGGACTGCAATGCATGTAAGGGGCGGTGAGGGGCATAGTAGGCCACATAAAAAAAGAAGGGATCATCTTTCCTCTTATCCAGATGCTGCTGAATGAAGCTGACTGTAGAATCTGTCACTGCCTGTGTAAGATAAAATCCTTCCGGAACTTCAATACGCTCATTATTGTAGGTCATTGTTGATGGATTGAAGTAGCCTCCCCCGCCTGCGAGATGACCATAGTATTTATCAAAGCCACGTTGCAATGGCCAGTTGTGTTTCGGCCCATCAGGCTTCATAAATTCATCGTACATAATGTGCAGTTTTCCGGTCATATAGGTCGAATAACCTGCAGGTTTTAATGCCTGTGCAATTGTAATACTTTGCATATTCATATCCCCGGTGTATCCAGGCTGACCAAGGTTGGAAACTGTCATCCAGCCTAAACCAGTATTATGAGCATACTGACCACTTAGTAATGAAGCCCGGGTAGGACAACATCTTCCCGTATTATAAAAATGATTGAAAAATAATCCATTCTCCGCCAGCCTGTCGATGTTTGGAGTTTGAATTCCGGAACCCATAAAGCCGAGATCTGAAAACCCCATATCATCGGCCATTATGAGTATGATGTTGGGTTTTTTGTTATTCTGAGGCGTGTTTGTATTACATCCGAGCAAAGCCACAATAGCAAGGATTGCCAATAGATAAATTATTCTTTTCATAGATTACTATTCATTAAAAAGATCTGCCTGTCTGTCAGACTAGTTATTTATAGGGACTGGTTATTGCCTTAACCAGTACTCAAATACAGGGTCATTGAAAATTATAGATTTACCATGTATCTCAACAATATCTTTTCCTTCCAGAACCTTCTTGTTCTTCGAAACATTTCTCGGAGTTCCTAACTTGTATTTCAGCATAGTTTCTGCACTGGTAAGCATTTTCTCTCCTGCAAGGATCGCATAGACCAAATTCAGCTGGGTATTACTAAGCGCATCACAAATATCCTGGTAGTGCAAAGTATTCGATCTTAAAACCAGGTTCATTGATTCTTCAATAATCTGACTCGAAGTTTCTGAATCTGTAGCACTCCAAACATTGTGACAAAGCTGCTGCAGGTAGTCAGGGTGATTGTTAACCATCTCAATCATCTCATTTCCCAGCTCATTACTTATATTTTTCCCGGTATTCTTAAAACTCTTAACAATGAAATCCAGCCAGTGATTTTCCGGAATTTTATCCATCATAAACAGATCTCCAAACCTGTAAAAGGCTCTGGATTCCTGCTTAAATAATTCCAGCATCATATGCTTTCGACTTCAATATAAGCAATAGGATGTATTTTCATGGTGTTGCCAGTATGAACGAAGCTCCTGCTCAAAATAAACGTGATTGTCCAGCCTGGTAATATTTTGAAATTCATCAATGCAGACTACAATCTTTATCCCTTTCTTTTCAGCAATCACTTGAGGCAGATTGATAATTTCATCCTTTCTTTTTTGTGCTTCACTCCAGGCAAAATTGACAGAAAAGTCGTTGACAGGATCTGCCCCAAAAGAAAAGGATGGCGTGATCCTTTGAAAGAAGTTTCTACCTGCCTGCAACAATTCTTCCTTCTTGCTGATAGAACATTTGATTATCTCCCTTGAATATTTTTCCAGGAAATCCTGTTCCGTTCTGATATTAAAAAAATCTATGAACGCGTATCGGACATTTTTATCATTATTTAAGTATTCGATCTGCTTTATTAAGGAAGATTTTCCCCAGCGCCTTGGTGAAATGAGGATGGTATTGATCCCGGCATTAATATTATTCTGGATCCTATTAATATCATCTACCCGATTAATGAAGGTATCTCCCGTTACAACCTTCCCGTATTTAAAAGGTGAATTCATGATTTATTTTTATACTGATCGGTATTATACCGTATGGTATTATACTCAAAAGTATAAATTATGTTACTAAAAGTCAAGAAATTCAATTAAATCTTTCAGATTGAAGCCATCAGGATCTCGGTAAAATAACCTGTTGCATTATGCCCTGAAACAATTTGTGGAATCCCATTTTTAATATCAATGGCTGGTCGATGGGTATGTCCGGCAAAAACAGCTAAGAGGTTCGGAGTTTTAAAAACCTGATCCTGAAAGTCAAAAGTAACTTTGGTATGTCCACCTTTTCGCCATGTTTCGCGGCGTTCGACTTCATAGCCTTTATCGCTTTTCTCTCCCCAATCAGGATTTGCACATCCATAGCCCATTGTGCGTCCTGGTATATAAAGTGGAATATGCATCAATAGAACTATTGGGATATCAAGTTCAGCTTGCTTTTTGAAAAAAGTCAATTGCTCCGGTAAAATCTCATAGGTGGAATTATCTATACAGACAAAACGTATTCCATTAAAATCGTAGCTGGCAAATAAAGGATTGTTGCCCTGGTACATGGAATGAAGATGTTTGTTTCCCCAGATTTCACGGAGCTGGTTTGCACTTCCCTGCATCCCTTCATAATGCCAATCATGGTTGCCGGCAACATAGGCAAAAGGGATTCCGCATTCGT
>JAUVKA010000105.1 GCA_030592205.1 Bacteroidota bacterium
ACCATAGAGGGTAAGAAAGTCTATACTGTCTGATACATTTATCTCAAGAACAGGCTTTTGAACTTTTTGCTTTTTACCAGGATAACTTTGGGGGGGCTCCCTCGTATTTACCATCGCCACCAACTTTTGCCCAACCACCTGTTTATCTTCAGTTGGGATAAAGGGAAATATCCCCTCTGGCTCCCGACCTTTCAGGTAGGCGGCACCATTGATTATTACCAATATTACACAAAGCAATACCAGGCTTTTTTGTTCGCTAATAGTAAAACGGTAGAGGTTTAGAATTCGCCGAATCATAAATCAAGTCGCCATATATGTATTATATATATATATGGACAAACATGCGAATTGTGGAAAAATTCAGCGTTTTTTATCTCTTCCTCAAATAGTCTAGCCAAATTTCAATAAGCCAATTGCATTAAGAAATACCAATGCAATACCTATCGGAGCAATATACCTAACAAGAAACATGGCTACAGGAATGAGTCTGCCTTTTATACTGCCAGCGTTGGTGAGCTCTTCCCTGACTCTTTTCCGACCCATGAAGAAACCCACAAAAATTACAATACATAAACCCCCGAGAGGCAACAGAATATCAGCACTGACAAATTCAAGGAAGCCCCAGATATTTTTTCCGAAAATAGTAAAATCTGTTAGGGGGCCCCCCTTTGATAAGGTGCAAAGAGTCCCAATAAAAAGGATAACTATTGAAGAATAAATTGTTGCTTTCTTTCTGGAGATCTTATACTCTTCCGAAAAATATGCAACAATCACCTCAAGAAGTGATATTGTTGATGTTAAGGCTGCTACAGCTAGCAAAATAAAAAACAGGAGGGAAAAAACATATCCTCCGGGCATTTGCTGAAAAATATTTGGTATGGTTACAAATACCAACCCTTCTCCCTGCGATGGATTAATCCCAAAAGCGAAAACTGCTGGGAATATAGCAATTCCGGCCATAATGGCAATAACTGTATCAGCAGTTGATACCTGGATTGCAGTAACAGCAAGATTATCATTTTTACGTATATAAGAACCATAAGTGATAATGGTTCCCATACCCAGACTCAGGGAGAAAAAAGCCTGCCCCAGTGCACTAAGGATTACAGAAGCATTTATCTTACTAAAATCAGGTTTAAAAAGAAATTCAAGTCCGGCACCAGCTCCCGGCAAAGTGACAGATCTCACAATCAAAACAAGAATAATAAGGAATAATACAGGCATAAGGATCTTAGTATATTTCTCAATCCCCTTCTTTACACCGGCCATAACTACCGAAGCTGTGAGAACAATGAATATTGTCTGCCACATCAAAGGCCGCATTGGATTC
This sequence comes from Bacteroidota bacterium, assembly GCA_030592205.1. GTDB lineage: Bacteria > Bacteroidota > Bacteroidia > Bacteroidales > UBA12481 > JAUVKA01. Next base: position 1,331 of record JAUVKA010000105.1, read on the forward strand.
TCCACAAAATTGTCAAACATACTTCCTAACTGATCAGGAGTTTTGCCTTCAAAACCATTCTTAGCCGATTGGAAAATATATTCCAGAGTCCAACCAGCCACTGAGCCATAAAAAGCAAAGATCATAAATGCAGCAGCAACACCAATAATCCCAACTAAAAACCAGGGGCGTTTCGGACTGATAGCCCTGAAACTACCAATGGCGTTTTTCTGTCCATTCCTGCCGATGGCTAATTCCGAAATCATAACCGGAATGCCGATGAGTAAGACGAACCCAAGGTAAAGCACCAAAAAAGCACCTCCACCATTATTGCCAACCTCATATGGGAATTTCCAAATGTTTCCCAATCCAACTGCCGATCCTGCCGCAGCTGCAATGACACCAAATTTGCTACCAAATCGTTCCCTTTGAGGAGGAGTAACTCCGGCCATACTTCTCAATTTATATGATCAAAATATTGCTTATTATCAGACAACAATGATGCAAAAAATATTATTTATCCAGTTAAAACCGATCAATGCAATTCAGATCCTCAAAAGCCACCATCATTCGTTCAACCATAGTTTTCTCAGCTTCACGCAGCCAAACTCTGGGATCGTACTTTTTCTTGTTCGGCTTATCATCTCCCTCTGGATTACCTATCTGTCCTTGCAAATAAGCCTTATTAAGTTCATAATACTCCTTAATACCTTTCCAGTACGCCCATTGGGTATCCGTATCAATATTCATTTTGATCACTCCATAGGAAATTGCCTCTCTTATTTCTTCCTGAGAAGATCCTGAGCCTCCATGAAAAACGAAATGGACAGGCTTTTCTCCAGTTGAAAATTTTTCCTGGATATAGTCCTGCGAATTTTTCAAAATTTTTGGTTGAAGAACCACATTACCGGGCTTATATACTCCATGAACATTTCCAAAGGCAGCTGCTATTGTAAATTGATCACTAACCTTCATTAACTCCTCATATGCATAGGCAACTTCTTCCGGTTGTGAATAAAGCAATGAATTATCAATGTTGGTATTATCAACACCATCTTCCTCGCCTCCTGTAACACCGAGTTCAATTTCAAGAGTCATACCCATTTTGCTCATCCTCTCCAGGTAGCGTTTGCAGATTTCCAGGTTTTCCTCGATTGGTTCTTCTGACAGATCCAGCATGTGAGAACTGTATAATGGTTTCCCATAACTTTTAAAATGACTTTCTCCAGCATCAAGCAATCCGTCAATCCATGGAAGAAGTTTCTTGGCAGCATGATCTGTATGCAAAATAACAGGAACACCATAATGCTCGGCCATAATATGTATATGCTTCGCCCCGGCAATTCCTCCCATTATAGCTGCATTTTGATTCTCATTGGAAAGAGTTTTTCCTGCCCAGAAAATAGCCCCCCCATTGGAAAACTGTATCATTACAGGTGAATTGGCCTTTTTCGCTGCCTCCATTACTGCATTAACAGAATTTGTTCCAACAACATTTACTGCCGGAATTGCAAAATGGTTAGTTTGAGCTATTTGCAGTAAAGTCTGCACATCATTACCTGTTACAACACCAGCTTTAATTTTTTCTGAAATTTTCATATTCTTTAGTTTTATAAATCAGTCGTTACTATATCGATTTTCCTTTGGGAAAATCGCCTGCAAAGGTAAAATATTTCGCTGAAATCAGAAGGGATAACCAATCGCAAAGTTTAATACCAGACCTTCCCTGAAATAGGAATCATATTTTGGCAGCCAGGCAGGTCCCTGGAGCAATCCAGGATCCCGAAGTTTGGCCCCCAGGTCCAATCGTAATACAACAAAAGAAATATCGAGGCGGATACCCATGCCTGTCCCAACGGCAAACTCCTTGGAAAAACTATTAGCTTTAAAGATAGCCCCCTCCCGCTCATCCGCAGAACTTATTGCCCAAATATTACCAGCGTCAATAAAAACAGCCCCTTTTAACTGCCAGAACAGGTCAAAACGATATTCAGCATTTACTTCAAGCTTTATATCTCCCAGTTGATTAGGATACTGTGTCCTAAGCTCATCAGGAAGAACATACCGACCAGGGCCCAGGGATCTTACCTGCCAGGCTCGTATACCATTTGATCCACCAGAGAAGTATTTCTTTTCAAAAGGCAGTGCACTTGCGTTTCCATAGGGATAAGCTACACCTGAATACAGTCTGAAAGCAAAGCGATTTGATTCATTTATTATCTTATAATAGCGAAGATCCACATCAGCCATCATGTATTGGGCATAGGGAGTATCAAAGAAATTATATCCCTGATCAGGTCTTTCGGTGCCCACAATGTAATAGCCAGCAGAAAACAAATTTCCGGCTATTTCAGGTCTGAACCTGAAGAATAAAAAATCCTTATCCCTATTTAGGCTCTGAGAACTGTATGTTAAGGTATAATTAAGAGCTGGAACTACATGGCTCTGGTAGCTGCTTTCAATATATTTACCCCTGATATAAGCAGAAAACTCCTCTGACATATCACTCACATAAACATACTTGAAATCAATTATATTGATTTCATGAAGCATTCGTAATGGAGTTTTCCAGATATAACCAAAACTTGCATTTGCAATCGTACGTGTAAAATCAGGTCTTTGCTGATAATTATAACTGATATTCAATGCCGTTCTGGGAGTATATCTCTGTTGCAGCCGTTCAGCCTTAACAGGAAGCCAAAACTGTGGCACATCCAGACGAGCATCTACCCCAAATTCAATCATACGGTTGAAGTCGCTGGCTGAGTTTGCCAGAAACTCGATTGCACCTTTGAATTTTAATTCAAAATCCTCGGCCCCATTGAAAATATTTCGGTGTTTATAGATCAGGTTACCGGCCATTCCGAGGTTACCGGAAGAGTGTGTTCCCTCCAAAGCAACTTCATACCGCTGTCTTACAGAAGGACTTAACTCGATCTGGCAATCTAATGAAGTTAATGAATCCTCCTCAGAAAAATCATCCGGAATAAATTTAATATTGGTGGTTTTAAAGTTTCTCAATCCTTGGAAAGCCGTATAGGTTTTATCCACGGCTGATTGATTGTAAACATCCCCTTTATGAAAATATACAGAAGTATGCAGAAGGTTTTTACGAACCGGAAGTCGCTTATTATAAATAAAATCAATCCCCTCATATGAAATGGTATCACTGGATTGAAAATATTGATCCGGGTTCTGCATATATTCTCTGGGTGAAAAATCTCCAACTATTCTAATATCCCTAATCTTATATCTTGGATGATAATCCAGGGTATCTGCAAAAAGCCCGGGTATGATTGGATTCTGAATACCAAGTTTCAGCTCTACAGTATGGGTATCAGGGAAGGTATCTGCCACATAATAAATATATTCCTTAGAAAATCCGTAAAATCCCAGGTTGGTCAGTTTGTTACTGATACGCAGCCTTTCCAGTCTTAAAAGATCCTGATCGAATCTTCCTCCTGGATAAATCAACCTATTCAGTGAATCCCCCAGGAGTATCTTTCTAATGTTATCATCAGGAATAAAGAATTTATTTGTCCAATCCAGATGGTTTAGGATATAGGGTTCTCCTGTTTGTATTCGGTAATGAAGATTTGCTTTACCCTTGCGATACTCTACCGTATCTATAATACGGCCTCCGTGAAAACCTTTGTTGATCATAAAAGTTTCCAGCTGATCAATGGTCATTTGATTCAATTCCGGCTTGTAGATGACCGGCTCTTCCCCAATTTTCCTTAACCATTTATGGAACCAGTTACTCTTATCCGGATTCGACATATTATACAATCCCATGTGGAATCTGGCAAAACCAAAAATTCTTTTATTTGGTTTTTGTCGGACATAATCCGCAAATTCCTTATTTGATGTAAGCTCATCATCAGCATTAACCGTAACTTTATTAAGAAGATACTCTCCGTCCGGGATGTATTTTGTTGAATAACAGCCCACCATCAATAATGGTAACAGGATTATCAGTAACAGACGGTATTTAGAGTAGCCAGCCATGGACTATTAATTATATCTACTCAACCTTTTTTGCATAGGAAATATTGTACATTGCAAAGAAACTCAAATCTGCCATATGCTCAGCAAATCCCTGATAAAATTTATTCGCAGCCTCAGTTTATCAAAATACCGGACGAAAGAAAAGATATTTATCATCGAAGGTGACAAGCTAGTCAAAGAAGCCTTGAGCTCATTGTCAAATCCAAATTTTAAAATACACAGTATCTTTGCATTACAGTCATGGATAGACAAAAATCAAAAAGCATTAATCTCATTTAAGAACTTACCACAGGTAATAACCGGCCGGGAATTGGATCAGATCAGCAATCTAAGTACACCAAATCAGGTAGTAGCATTACTTCATTATGACTCCCCGGAGCTTCAAAAACTTGATCTTGAAAAAAATCTATTGATTGCCTTGGATAATATCCAGGATCCAGGCAACCTTGGCACTATTATTCGGCTTGCTGATTGGTATGGGATAAAACATATTCTTTTATCGCCCGGATGTGCCGATCCTTTCAATCCGAAGGTTTGTCAGGCTACCATGGGGTCTGTTTTTCGCATTGCCCTGCACAGAACTGAACTGGACATCTGGCTCAAATCACTACCAGAGGGCTTCCCTGTTTTCGGAGCTATTCTCAATGGTGAAAATATTTATCAAAGCAAATTATCATCCAGAGGAGTTATCTTGATGGGGAATGAATCGAGGGGTATTAAGGATGACCTTAGAAAAATGATAAGTCATCCAATAAGTATCCCCAGGAATAATCCTCTAGAACCTGGACCTGAATCCTTGAATGTTTCAGTGGCTTTGGGAATCATTTTGAGTGAATTTAGCCGGCAAACTTCCTGACAACCGCTTCGGCACATTTTTCACCATCCATTGCGCAGGAGGCGATTCCTCCGGCATATCCTGCGCCTTCACCGCAAGGGAATAATCCTAAGACGCCCTGATGCTCAAAACTTTCCCTTCCTCGTGGTATTCTTACAGGAGAAGAAGTTCTGGATTCAACTCCCACCATGAGAGCATCTTTTGAAAGATAACCGTTCATTTTCTTATTAAACTTTATCAAGCCCATCTTCAGTCTGCCTGAAATGAATTCAGGCAACCAGAAATGCAAGGGAGATGAGATTAAACCGGGATGATATGAGCTTTCCGGTAAGCCTGAGGATAATTTCCCAGCTGTAAAATCAGTTAGTCGCTGTGCTGGTGCTATCTGCCCATTTCCTCCATTGATAAAAGCCAATTGCTCCAATTCTTTCTGAAATGCTAGTCCAGCCAAAGAACCATCACTTTTATATGCCTCCAGATCCTCTTCTCTGATCTCAACAACCAATCCACTATTCGCCCATCTGGAACTTCTGCTGGAATTCGACATTCCATTAACTACTAATTCTTTATCATCTGTAGCAGAAGGAACAATGTGACCGCCAGGACACATACAAAAAGAATAAACTCCTCTACCTGCAACCTGTGTAGCCAGACTATATTCAGCAGGTGGTAAATAATCCCCCCTGCCGGCAGGGTGGTGATACTGGAGTCGATCTATCAGGTACTGGGGATGTTCAACCCTAACCCCCATGGCAAAGCCCTTGACCTCCATATATATATTACTACTTTTCAGTAAATAATATATATCACGTGCTGAGTGCCCTGTTGCTAAAATAACTGCCTCAGCCTCAAAAACATCCCCCCTATCGGTCTTAACTCCACTCAATCGGCCATCTGAGATAATGAATTCATTGACTCTGGCTTGAAACTCAATCCAACCACCTGCATCCAGGATAGTCTGCCTCATATTTTCAATGATCCCTGGAAGTCTATCAGATCCAATGTGCGGATGTGCCTCAACACTAATAATAGGATCAGCACCATGGTATATAAAAATATCCAGAATTCTCTGCACATCTCCACGCTTTTTTGAGCGGGTATAGAGCTTACCATCCGAAAAAGTGCCTGCCCCTCCTTCACCAAAACAATAATTCGAATCAGGATCGATTTGTTCATTTCTGTTTAAGCTGGCAATATCAAGCTTTCTTTCTGAAACAGTTTTTCCACGCTCCAGAATAATGGGCCGATAACCCAGCTCTATCAGTCTTAAAGCTGCAAACAAACCTGCCGGTCCGGCACCAATAATTAGTACTTCCTGAGCCTTCGATACATCCTTATAATTAAATTCCGGGGGCTTTTCGTCTATTGGATCTTCCCCTATGAATACACGAAGTTTGAGATGTATTAGAACAGGCCGGCGACGAGCATCAACCGAACGCCTGATTATTACAAAATGGCTTATTTCTGAAGAGCTGAGTCCCAGTAAGTTGGCAAGGGAATTCCTGATTCCATCAGGATCCTCTGCTGTTCTTGGACTCACTGTGATATCAAGATCCTGTATCATAATTTGCCGGTTTACTGAACTTGAATAGCCAATATCACCATTTTTGACATCATACGATCAAGTGCATTGGAAAAAAGATCATATTGGAAATCATCCCCCGGAGCTTTATAAACATTGAGAATACCAACAGAAAACTTCAACTCCACTGCTACTTTGACTTTGGCAGTATAAAAGTCAACACCCACCCCAAGCTCAGGAAATAAATCAAAAGACTTTACTAAACGTTTCACAGGTTTCCAGTTTTCAATCTCCCCGCCGGTAAGGTCGAACTTTGGAGCAATTCCAGCGATAAGGTAAGGAGCATAATTATTCACGCGTTTAGCACGATATTTTAGCAATACTGGAAGTTCAAAATATACGCTCTCAATCTTGGCATCCCAGATAACAGGTGTTGAATCTTTCCGGATTATTTTTAGATCCCGCTGACTAAATTGAATTCCGGGAGTCCATCTTAAATCCAGATACTTATTAAGATTCAAACTGGTAATCAAGTTGACATTTATTCCTGGGTGCTGCCTCGCATCCAACTGAAAAGTATCCTCAAAAGTAGGATCCATTGTAAATCCCATCCAGTTAATTCCAACAGAATAGCCAAACCGGAACAACTGTTTTTCAAAAGCAGGCAGGTTTTTAGGAAGAGACCGTTGGGCCATAAGCGTAAGGCTCATTCCAAAAACCAAAAAGAAGATCAAAGTAATTTTTCTCAACATCATTTCATGTATAATCCAGTAAAATAACTGCTTTTAGGCAAAAAAAGTATTATCAGAACAGGAAAATTCCCTATTGTTTTTTGAGTCCGTAATAAATAGCAGCTATACCAAAGCTCTGGCTCTTATATCCAATTTGCTCAAAGCCTGCCGATTTCATCATAAAGGTAAAATCTTCACCTTGGGCAAAAGCCTCCACAGAATCTGGCAGATATCGATATGCAGAAAAATCTTTCGAAATTACCTTACCTACCAATGGCAAGACTCTTTTAAAGTAAAAACAATACATCGGACGAATCGGAAAGTGAACTGGCATTGTGAACTCCAGTATAGCTACTACCCCACCCGGCTTGAGCACGCGCCCCATTTCATTTAATCCTTTCTGGGGATCTTCAAAATTACGGACCCCAAATGCCACCATAACTGCATCAAATTCACCAGTGCTAAAGGGCAAATTTTCTGAGTCCCCCTCAACTAAGTTTAACCTATCCTGCTCCCCACGGGCTTCAATTTTTTTCCGGCCAATCTCAATCATTCCTTTTGCTATATCAACTCCCGTAACCTTCTCGGGATCTAGTCTTAATGACGCAAGAGCCAAATCTCCGGTACCTGTTGCTACATCCAGAATTCTTTTTGGATTGTATTTTTTAATATGACGAATCAACCTCCTTCTCCAAATCTTATCAATATTCAAAGATAGGGCATGATTGAGGAAGTCATAAGAACCGGCTATTGAATCAAACATTTGCCTAACCTCTTCCTTCTTATTCTTCCCGGTTCCATAAGGTGTGACAGCCATATTTTCTGACAATTGAATAATTACGATTTCCGTATAAGGGTTGTTGTATTAGCTTGAGCGCTTGGCATAATGAGCATATCATTGATATTCACATGATCAGGTCGTGAAATGGCAAATAATATTGCCTCGGCTATATCCGGTCCGAGAAGAGGATCAAAGCCTTGGTATACCTGTGCTGCCCTATCCATATCACCCTTGAAACGGACCACACTAAATTCTGTATCAACTGCCCCCGGAGCAATAGATGTAATTTTTATATTATAAGGAACCAGATCAATTCGGAGGCCTTTACTGAAGGCATCTATCGCATGCTTAGTTGCACAATATACAGCTGACTTGTTATAAACCTCTTTACCTGCAATTGAAGTAATATTAATGATATGTCCCGATTTCCTCTCTACCATACCCGGACTGATCATACGGGTGATATAAAGAAGTCCCTTGATATTGGTATTGATCATCTGATCCCAATCCTCCAGATTACCCTCGTGCACCTCATCCAATCCTGCTGCCAAACCGGCATTATTGATCAGAATATCAATTTTCCTCCATTCTTCACCCAGACTATTAATTGCATCGCTCACCTGTGATCTGCTTTGAACATCAAAGGACAGGGATATGCATTTGACACCAAATTTTGTCTGGAGTTCATTTTCCAACTCCAATAAAGCACCTTCACGCCGGCCGTTAATAATGAGATTATACCCTTCGGAAGCCAGGAGATAAGCGGTGGCTTTACCGATACCGGCTGTAGCACCCGAGATGAATACTATTTTCGACTTTTTCATACCGAACATAAATTTTGCAAAATGGGCTCTAAAATAAGCTTTTTATTCCTAAATGAATCTTACCATTACGTATGTTCAGAGGAATATCATCAGAAAAACCCAATGCATAATCGAGTAATATTATTCCGGCTTTTGTTTCCAATGCTACACCAGCACCAAAGCCGATTGAATTTCCGGTTTGTTTTTG
>JAUVKA010000289.1 GCA_030592205.1 Bacteroidota bacterium
TTCGATAAACAATTCAATGTCCACATTCTTCTTTACAATGTATTCGTGTGGCCATTCGGACATAGTTTTAGCATAAGTCCAGGAGACTGATTTGATGAATTCAGTAAGCCTGTTATCAAATGATTGCATTACAGGTATTGTTGAGCTATGTTCAAGTAAAAATCAGCATTCCAGAAAATCAGAGACTATTCCACCCCTCCCACAGGAACACCATCGCCATGGTGTCCAGCTCGCAGTACTTGAGTAAGCCTTCAACAATTCGGGACCTCTCCATGTCCGACATCTCTGTGAATTGCATCATGGCATATGCAGTCATAGCAGCCCCTCCATCTGCGAGACGGTCTCCCATCAGGAATTCCTCAACATTGTCATCATCCAGATCTTCAAATAATGAGGGCAGCAGGTCATAGGGGTTTCTAACCTGCCCCTGATCATCCTGCTGGATCCATACCGTTCCATCATCGAAATTCTGACTCTTGATTTCTGAATTCCTGCCATATATAGGCTGGGAGTACTTTTCTACGATATGATCAGAAGAATTCAGAACTGCTGGTAAAACTGCCTTCAGAGAATTGGATCCGCCCATCATAGGGTGCCAGTAATGCTTCTTGACCACATCAAGGAGATCAATCATGTCCCGCTCTCCCTTATGATTGGCAGAGTGTGTGATGGTTCTGATGAAATCTATCAGGTCCCCTTTGTCTTCCACCTCCGGAGCATTTTGCAACTGCAGCAAAATGTGATTCAGAATGGTATTTTCATGCGGTGCATATCGAAAAACCGAACCGGCATCCTGCGATAACTGATCCCTCAGAGCCCTGACAAAATCAAAATTAGGAAAGTGTCCTCTTTCTATATTAATATATTCTGGCAGGTGCTCTATGGTACCATCTTCATATATCACATGATGTGAAAACTGGAAGGCAACATCCTCATAAGATCTCATCCCCCGATAAAAAGGGATGGCCACAGATGAAGTTTCAAAGTCGATCATATGCAAGGGGTAGTTCCAGCGGGATAGTTCCTCCTTCAAGCCATCTGTATCTATATACGGAGACGGATCATTTTGAACTGTTCTCTGAACCTGCAGCCACTGACGGGACCTTGGAGTCAATGTGGGATTCGGATCATCAGCACCATTCCCAATATGGGAAGGCCTTATATGATCCATATGAAAAATACCCTGATCAATCATGTTAGACTTTCTCCTAAAGTTCCAGATATCAAAAATTGTGGGGCGCTCAAAGTCCTGATCTACCCATCCCAGCTGTTTTGACCAACATTCCTTAAATCCCGATACCAATCCCTCCTTTTCCTCTTCAGGAGTACACCTGAACTCACAATTTCCACAATCCTTGTGAACTGGCATATTGATCTTCTCATCCTTCCAATAATGGTCCGCTAAATGGGAGGCATAATCGCTAAACGGCATGGGCAAAGGCTCCTTTGAATCGGTCCCCTTGTATATCATCTCACATAAATCATCAACATTTACACGAGTTAAAATCTCATTCCCCAAGACCTCTGGTGATAAATCCCCTACCATTTCAACCCTTGTCCTACCATCTTGATTGTCTCTTAAAAGAAACTTCTGATTCAGACCATCAACATCCGTATTGGCAGATTTATCGGCCAGCATCAAATATGCTTTTACCTGCCAATCCGGCCGGGCCAGTTTCAGCACATGCTTCTGGAATGCAACATCGTAGACATAAGGCTTCCATTTCGCATCGATATGATCTTTTGAATTGAGCAGATCCAGGGAAGAATTTCCATCGAAATATTTTGACTTCACCTCAATCAGGTTAATGGCACTACCATGTTTCTCAAGTATATCGACCCGAATAAAGAACTTCTCCACCTGTATAGCCGCTTCAAAAATCACCACATCTTCCTGCTCCAATAACTCATTGGTCTCTTCGACAGCCTGGAGATGATCCAATGATTCGATATCATGTCCCTGAGGATAATAACACTTTGCAAGTGCCCCTACCTGGTATCCGCCCTTAGCTAAAGCCTCCAGAAATTCATTGTCAGACTTCTTATTCGGGTATTGACTCTTCCCGTAGTAAAATAGCTTCGCCGGACAGTCCATGGCAAGCGTAAAACGTGATTTGGTCAAGTATCGGGGCATAGCTTACTTGTTTCTTAAAATTAGCTTTTTTTCTGCCCTCCTCTGTAGCGGATCTGAGAGAAGCTTACAGTCCCTCTTTTTAGCCTAACCCAGCCAGGCTCTAATAGTGAACTTACTTCGTTCCTGGTTTTCATTTCCACCATAAATCAAGGTTTTACTTTTCACCTGACCATTTGAAATTGAGTCAAAGAAATCCATTCCTTTTGTAAGTCGGGGCAATACCGTTTGGGTTGATTTTATTTCATAAATATCGAATCCTCCGCTTCGTTTTGACAAAAGGTCTATTTCATGTCCGTTGGAATCCCTCCAAAACCAATAATCTCGAAGTTGATATTGGTGATGGTTTCTTTTGAACATATCAGCAATGATAAGATTTTCAAAAAGATTCCCGATCAATGATTGATTATCGAGATCTTCAACACTCCGAAAACCTAATAAATAAGATACAAGCCCGGTATCATAAAAATAGAGCTTAGGCGATTTTACCAATCTCTTATTGAAATTTTCATAATACGGTTGCAATAAGAATATGATGTAACTACTTTCCAAAATAGAAAGCCATGATTTTGCTGTAGGTTGAGAGATGCCACACTCATTTGCCAGGTTACTTAGATTTACCAATTGACCAGTTCGAGCAGCGCACAACCCTAAAAAATTATTAAACCGCTTCAAATCCTGAACTTTTGTAAGTTCACTTACATCTCTATTGACATAGGTTTGTATATAGTTTGAGAAATAGACTGAATGATCCATATCCCGGTCATAAATGGCAGGATAGAATCCCTTGATTATTAGCGATTTCCAGTCTTGAAGAAGCAGGCCCGATTCTTCCAATTCAGGGATGTCAAAGGGTAGTAATTTATATATTGCAACTCTACCTGCAAGACTCTGTGTAATGTGGGTTAATAGGTGAAAGTTTTGAGAACCAGATAAAACGAACTGTCCCATTTGCTGACTTTCATCAACCACTGTTTGCAAATAGGAAAACATATGAGGAACTCTTTGAATCTCATCAAATATCACATGCTTATCATACTTCTTTAGAAAGCCTATCGGATCTTCTTCCGCAAAACTACGCAGGTCAATGTCCTCAAGGGAAACATATCGATATTCAGGCAATAAATTTTTTAAGAGAGTGGTTTTACCAGACTGCCGTGGCCCCGTTAAAGCCAGGATTGGATAGTTGGCTAAATGAAGACTTATTGATTTTGCTATTTGACGATTTATAAATGCCATTACTGAATACTTCTATCAAATATACTATATTTTTTAATATACATGACATATATTTTGTAATTGCATGGATAAAATATTAAAACTACATGTTATAACGTGGAAAAAACGATCCGCCTGGTACCGGCATATAAAACATCTGGCAAGCGGAGTGAGGTGCTCAAAAACGCCGGCGTGTGCAGCATAACACCAGTTTCAACAAATAAGCTACCTTTGTCGCTTCATTTATACACCTCTCTTTCCGCCTGCGGCGGATCAACCCATAAATTAATATGACATTTGAAGATCTTAATATTATAGATCCTGTATTAAAGGCACTCAGAAAAGAAGAATACAGCATCCCCACTCCTGTGCAGGGAAAGGCCATCCCCCTGATCCTGAAAAGAAAGGATGTACTGGGAAGTGCACAAACCGGAACAGGGAAAACAGCTGCATTTGCCATACCCATTATTCAGCATTTATGCCACGAAAAAAAACGCAATGCCGAGAGACCCCGAACAAAGGCACTGGTCATTACTCCCACGAGGGAACTGGCCATTCAGATAGGGGAAAGCTTCAGCACCTATGGCAGATACACAAATATCCGCAACACGGTCATTTTTGGTGGAGTCAAACAGGGTCCACAGGAAGTTGTCCTACGCAAAGGGGTGGATGTGCTGGTTGCCACCCCCGGGAGACTGCTCGATCTTATAAACCAGGGAATCATAACACTGAAACACATTGAATATTTTGTCCTCGATGAGGCAGATCGTATGCTGGATATGGGCTTCATTCACGATATCAAAAAAATCATTGCTTTACTACCCCAGAAAAGGCAGTCCTTATTTTTTTCGGCCACCATGCCAACGAATATTGTCAATCTTTCTCAAAGCATCCTTCATAAGCCTGTGAAAGTCGAGGTAGCACCACAATCTTCCACAGCGGATACGATACAGCAAAAAGTATACTACACAAATAAGGCAGATAAGAAAGATCTGCTCGTTCACATTTTAAAGGATGAAAGCATAAACCAGGTTCTGCTTTTTTCAAGAACCAAACACGGTGCTGACAAGATTGCCAGGAACCTCAAAAAGAAAAATATCAATGCTGCTGCAATTCATGGCGACAAGGCCCAGAATCAAAGGCAAAAAGCCCTGGAAGGATTTAAAGCAGGGAAAACCCGTGTACTGGTTGCAACGGATATCGCCGCCCGGGGTATCGATATTGAAAAACTGAGCTATGTCATCAACTACGACATCCCCAACGAATCTGAAACCTATGTTCACCGGATTGGCAGGTCAGGAAGGGCCGGTTTATCGGGAAATGCAATCTCCCTTTGCGAACCCGAAGAAAACGCCTTCATCAAATCCATCGAGAAGTTGATTAAGAAGCAGATCCACATCGTTAAAGACAATCCCTTTCCCCAGACGGACCGCCCAATGAATGCGGCTGAGAAAAAAGAATGGGAAAAGGAAAAGCAAAAAAGAAAACAGGAATTCTTCGCAAACGCGAAAAAGAAGGAGGGCCGTTACAGGAATTAATTCTTTGTATTTCAATGTATCTTGCAAAAGAAAATGACACTTCACGAAGCCATAGAAAAACTCCTCAAAGAAAAAGGAAGGTCAATGACCACTTCCGAAATTACTGAAGATCTCAATAAAAACAAATGGTTCACGAAAAAGGATGGTTCAGAAATATGTCAATTTCAGGTCCATGGAAGAACACACAACCAGTCCCACTTGTTTGACCGGGATGGCGCCAAGGTCTCTCTGAAGAATCAATCAGATACTAAAGCCACAAAAAAGTAAAATATTTGTGCAAAGGAATTTTTCAAGGGTGTCGTACCCTTGTCCCAACAGACCCATGAGGGTTCAACACCTGCGGGTAAAGATACCCACCCCTATTGAAAGGTTATAATTCAGCAACTTAACTGAAAAGTCGAAATCACAGGTATAAGTTTATTCGAACTGGACTTCTGAATCATTGAAAGAACGCATTATCACCTGAAAGGTAGTAAAACCAAAAATCCATACCCAATTCGATCACTCCCCCCAATGTGCGGGTGTTCAATTAATAACCACTCCCTTTCCCCAAAATATAAGTTGCATTAGAGTTTTCAATTTCCTCGAACGTCAGTAATTATTAAACACAATAATAATCTAACCAAAGCTTGGAAGCTTCTGATTCACCATTTTGCAGACAGTATACTTGATTATGCAGAACTTATTTCTTAAACGGGATTAATGCTGCGACTTTTGAAA
>JAUVKA010000079.1 GCA_030592205.1 Bacteroidota bacterium
GCAAAAAGTGTGGGTAATTATTGTCGAACAACACATTATGCCATCCATACCATTGAAAGGCAATTGGTACACCCATCGTTTTCATGGCATTCAGGAAAGGGAGGTTCATTTCGTGTGGATCACCTTCATCTCTTAACCAGGAAAATGGATCTCCCGTATTTTTATCCACACCCGGTATGTCCCAAGCCCAGGTATCACGTACCCAAAATCCAATATTCGTAGCTATTTCAGGGAAGTCTGCTCTTTGAGATATTGTTCCTTTGGCTGTCCATACCTGTTTTATGGCCCATTCACGGTACCGATGTGCAGCCTCCAGCCAACCACCCTGATACGGACCAAAGGAAACCTGATAATTGCCTGGCAAATCAGACCCTGCTACTCCCATGTTTTCAGGATACCTGATTAAAGACAACTTCTTCTCTTTTGAGTCAAAATAGAAATCTTTTGCCCTTGATTCTCCATCGCTACTCGAAAAATACACAGCATTAGATCCGTTATTAAATGACATAAACTGCATTGGAAAAAAGCCAGATGGGGAACGTTCTTTAAATGACCCATTCCACTTTTTCAGCAGATGCCCGCCAGTGCCTGTAACGGGGATTGCAATATCGTATTTCCCGTCAGCAGGAAAACCATTAATGGCTGGGCAGGCAACTTCCCAAAGGCCCCAATAATCGGACTGATTACTTACAAATATTTTCCATTCGGGTATGCCACTATTATATGGCAACGAAAGAGATACTTTAACATTTATTATACTATCCTCCTCCCAAAAGCGAAGATCGTTCCATTCAAGGATGAGCACCTGATCGCCATTTGCCCTTCTAGTCAGGCTTCCAAAACTACAAGGCTTGTAATTATTATCAATTGCAGGGCGTTGAGTCCCCTTGCCAAACACAATCTCCCATAAAAGATGTTTCCCGTCAACCGGATCAATATGATTATAACCTGTCTCTAAATCGATCATTGCAAATAATCCCATTCCCACAGGTTCAAAATCAAACCGGGCAAATTTGTTTTCAAACGTGAATCCATGAGAGAGGTCAATCGTTTTCTGTGCAGACAAACCAAGGCTTAACAATATTAATAAAACCAGTGTACAGGAGCGTCTATTCTTCATTATCATTCAGTGTTTAAAATGTGAATAATCTCTATTTATTATTACTCAAAATCTAAGCAGCCAAAAAATTCAGGCAGGTGGAATTTTGGTTTAGGATAATAAATCTTTTGTTATTGATTATGATTTACTCTTTATAAACATGCGGATCAAAATATCCGGTTTCGATTTTTAGTTTTTTCAACTCTTTCATCATCTCCAACTTAACTGACTCATATTCCGGACTGTTTATAAGATTATCCATCTCACCCGGATCTGTTTCAAGGTCATATAACTCATTGATATCATTGCTTAGATCGGGACTCTCAATATACTTATACCTTTCATTCCTAACACCTGTAATGGTAACAAAACCAGGAGCATACGACTCCTGAAAATATTCGTACATAATCGATTCACGCCAATTAACGGGCTCATTTTTTAGTAAGGGAACAAGTGAGTTCCCTTGCATTTCCTCCGAAACAATACCACCTGCAAGTTCTATTAGAGTTGGAGCCAAATCAATACTCAAAACCATTTCGCTGTTCTGATCCCCAGGTTTAATCATTTCCGGATACCTAATTATGAGTGGTACCCGAAGAGATTCCTCGTACATTAATCGTTTATCGCTACGTTGGTGTGCCCCCAGAAAGAATCCATTGTCACTTCCATATACAAGAATTGTATTATCCATTATCTTTAAATCTTCAAGACAATCACGAACCTCTCCCACACTTTTGTCAACGGCCAGCATTGCCCGGAGGTAATTCATCCATCTGGGATTCTTTGGATTCCAAGGGTGCGGTTCTATTTTGTCCGGGACTGGTTTCCCTTCACTATCATTCCAATTCTCATTATGAACTCCGTAAACCCAACCTCTTCTAAGCCATTCAGGTTTGTCTTCCATATCATCATACCAATTCTCGTATTCAGGAATCAGGGCATTTGGGAAAGCAGCTGAATCACGTGGAGCCGGTGTAAAAGGAGCATGAACGGCTTTATGCCAGAGAAACAGGCAAAATGGTTTATCTCGAGGTTTTTCGATCCAGCGCTTAGCGTAATCGGTTAAAATATCGGTCATATATCCCTTTTCAATAAACTCACGGCCATTCTCATTCAGGGGTGGATTGATGTATTTCCCCTGTCCTTCAAAACCTAACCAGTAATCGAAACCATCTCTCGGTTCAGATCCATGTTTCATATGCCATTTACCAAGAAAAGCGGTTTCATATCCTGCTTCCTGAAGTGCCTTAGGCAAAAATGGCGCTTTAGGATCCGGATCACTGTATGAATTTATATACACGCCATGGGTATGTGCGTAACATCCTGTCATATAACAGGCCCTGCTTGGTGAACACAAAGAAGTTGTAACAAATGCATTGTCAAAAACCATCCCCTCTTCGGCAATCCAGTCTATATTAGGTGTTTTCATAAACGTATACCGTCCGTCTTTGCCAAGTACATTCCATGCCTGATCATCGGTTAGAATAAACACAATGTTTGGTTTTGGCTGAACTGAAAGAGTTGCCTTTTGCCTATTTATACAACTGGAAAAGATCAAAAAACCGATAATAATTGTTATCGTAAGCTTCATATTCATAATTTCTAATACATTAATATACATCTTATTAATAAGTCATTGGCTCACAATTAATTACAGCCGAGATGTCTTCATGATAAAGATATCAATATCTTATGCAAGCGACTTATAAAATATGGCCATTCTATATCAAATTAGAGACAAATCATTCACCGTGGTAACATGGTCAATTGAACTTGCCCTTGATGGCGAAGAAAAAAATTAAAGCTTGGCTATCTTCAAATTCCTGAAATATATGTTTGCATAGAGTTTAGTTTAGGCATCGAATTCCACCAGCTTATGACTTGATTAACCATAGCCTGTACGGTCTCAGAATTAGCCTGAGCCAGATTTTTTATCTCACCCGGATCAATGATCAAGTCATAAAGTTCAGGACGCCCTCCATCATAGTCACATAATAGTTTCCATTTCCCATCACGCATAGCTAAATCAGGTAGGTTCTCAAATCCATAGTAATTTTTTCTATCAGGCGGGCGACTATAATAAATGGGAGCTTCTCTTGAGGAATTGGATTGGCCCAGAAGAGTCTGACTCATATTTTCCCCTTCAGAATCCCTGCCTGTCCTGCACCCAGTTCAGGACCATTGTCTGAACATATCAGGATCAGGGTATTCTCTTTGATATCTTCATTATTTCTTACATAATCCAACAACTTTCCAAACTGCTTGTCCATTGCCTCTAGTACAGCCAGGTATAATCCTCTTTTGCCAGCTTCTTTAGCCAGTCCGTATTCTTCATATGGAGGCCAGTACGGGCTATGTACATCATCAGGCCAGACGTTTACGTAAAACGGCTTTTGCTCATTATTTGCTTTCTCCATAAATTCTATGGCTGCATCAATATATGCAGTGGTTATCTCCGACCTTTGCATCCAAGTGAATGGTTCCCCAAGTTTTTCTGCCGTTTTCCATCTGAGTTGTCCGACTTTTCCGGTTTCATCTTTTGTTAGAGGAAGTAATTTGGCTCCCATTCCTTCAAAATTGGTAAGTGATTCATCAAAACCATATTCGGTAATTTGCGGCGCATCGGTAACATCGCGTTGTCCACCCATATGCCATTTGCCAAAATGCCCGGTGGCATATCCAGCTTCTTGTAAACTTCGTGCCAGCATTGGAGCTGAAGTATCCAGCCAGTTTACCATACCACGTTTACTGTTCTGCTCTCGATTTGACAGGTAGGATGTGATATTGTATCTCTGGGGATACTGACCGGTGGATATGGCCACACGAGAGGGTGAGCAAATGGGTGAGTTTATATAAAACTGATCACTAAAAAGCCTTTTAATCCTCTCATCTTTTTGGCGATTGAGGTTCCTGATTATGTGGCTTATAGGGAATATGCCCACTCTTGGTAACACTATATCCCCATTCTGAGAGGTAGGATGCTGCAGGCCTGAAATCGTCCCCAATTTTATCTAACTCTGACCTCAATTGTTTCTCAAGAGCTGTTTGTAAATCAGCAAATTCTGGATTTGAAACCAGATTATTCATCTGATAAGGATCCTCAATATCATCATATAATAACCAGGCTCCATCTATTCCTTTCACATAAGTATACTTTGCGGTCTTCAGTGCTCTATATTCTTTTTTGAATTCCTTTTTGACATTTGCAAAGGAAGATACACTCATATACAAGGATCCATGATCCGGATGATATTTTCCTCCTTTAATTACTTGAATAAAGTTCTCGCCCTCAAATGATTCAGGAATTTCCAAGCCGGCCATTGCTAACAGACTAGCGGAAATATCCGGAGTAGTAACCGGCATTTCAACCATCCTGCTTTCTATCCCTTTGGATGATGGATAATGAATGATGAGAGGAACCCCTGCAGATTCAATCCATGGAACCTGTTTTTGCTTAATTCTTACTCCATGGGCTCCCATTATCTCACCATGATCTGAGGTAAATACGATAATAGTTTTCTTCAATAGGTCAAGCTCTTCTATTTTCTGTAAAATGCTACCAATTGCCTTATCAGTAGCCGAACAGTGTGCATAATATCCAACCAGTTCCTCTTTTACTTTTTGGTGTAATTCTATTGGCACATTAGGAGCCACCAGAATGTCAGATTCAGGGTATAAATCCTTGAATTCCTGGGGCGCAGATGCATGAGGGAAATGAGGGGTAGCCAATGAAACAAACAAGAAAAAGGGGCTGTCGCTTGTAGCTTCTGTTGTAATGTATACCTGGGCATCATCAGAAATGGCGAAAGGAGAATAACCTTCCCAGTACTTCACTTCAGGAGAATCACCTTCATAATAGGCCATGTTATTATAGTCATGAGAACATTCCAGGGCTTTCCAATAATCAAATCCCTGCCTTCTATCTGGTGGGGTGAAATCAAATCGTCCTTGGCCGTCTAAATGCCATTTGCCAATATATCCTGTATTGTATCCATTTTCTTTGAATACTTCAGCCAGACATAGCTCTTCTTCAGGCAGATATGCGTCATTCAAAAACATACCGGTTGAAGTTGGATACCTGCCGGTAAGGATTGAAGCACGATATGGGGTGCAAACCGGACATACAGAAACAGCATTTTTAAATGTCACGGCCTCTTCAGAAAAGAGATCAAGATTTGGGGTTTTTACATTCGGGTCTCCGGCATATCCGGTAGCTGAGCCCCGCCACTGATCAACAAGGATAAAAACTACATTGGGCCTGTCAATTGTCCTTTTTTTGCACCCTGCAATTAATAGTATTAACACTACCAATATTAGAGAACTGACTATTTTTCCATCTGGATTTTTCATGTTTTTTTACCTTCAAGTGAAACTCTGATATTTAATGAGTTACCATTGCTGTTATTTATAGAAACTGGAATTCTTAATTCTATCCTTTTAAGATTTTTAATGTGTTTGTCAAGTTTATAGGGTGGAGGATCAAGTACGATGACCCTGAGTCCTATTTCAGGATGTGAAAGATTATTCAACTTCAGCTCTTTTCCATCTTTTTTCAATATTGCCCCTGAATTCACAATCTCAACATCTGCAGTAGTAATTAGTTGCCAGGAAACATACTCAGTTTCTTCGTTTATCTCAATATTATCCTCAATCAGTAAAGAAGCATCTCCATTCTTTATAAATCTACGTATTGCAGAGTTCAAATTTCCTTTAAAAACCGGGGAGAGATCAAAAGTTACTTCAGGTTTTTCACCTTCCTTATAATCAATCATTGTTGCAAGCCCATCAACTACATGTAATTCGCCATTTACAGTAAGGGTGCTGTGCCCATAATTGTTCTTTGTCAATAATTTCCATCTGTCACAATTTTGGCAAGATCCCCAGAGATCGAAACCTGTTTTCTCTAATTCGTGATATGGTTGAACACCAGGATCAATAACCCATCGTATATTTTCAAGTTCAAAAACAAAGGAGCCGGCATCCATATTCCCATGATTCAAAATCCCGCCTCCTCCTTTTGCTCCAAAATAGTAACTTCTGCCTTGAGTTTCATCTTTAAAAATGGCTATTGGATTTGTTCCTCTTCCAAACCATTCTGTTGGTATGTCCACTGTTGAATGCTCTTTGTATTGCGACATCCAGGCAAGAGCTGCTCCGCTGAACCGGTTAAGAGTCATTGTTTCGGGTGAGCCAAGAAAAAGATCTTTTTCATAATAGTTTGCATTTCCTGATTTAGCAGCGAACCAGGCTAATATGTTATCCCCACTTTCACCTTTCTTGTCGCCACAATCAGCAAAGTTGTAATACAATCCGGATGGCGAAGAGCACATTACTTTATACAATGCACTTTCCATAAATCCAGGGTAATTTTTGAGCCCGAAATCAGTACCAAAGGAGGTTTCAAACATTTCAGCTGACACAACAGAGAAACTTGTTCCATATGTCCAATATCCGGCTCCTTCGGGATATACTCCATCCGGAATGTACTCCGAAAGAGCAAGTGGGATTTTATCCAAGGCTCTTTTTATTGTTTGAGCAGCCAATTTGGGGTCATCATCAGCTATCGCGATAGAGGCGGCGATCATACCGCCATGACAAACCTGATTCCAGTTGTTGTGGGTATTAATCCACCAATAATTCTGACCTCCATATTCAGGCCAACCTGGATAAATACCTTTTTCGATTAATGCATTTTTCGCCAGCTTGATTGATGTTGCCGGGAGTTGATCCGCTGTCCAGTCTAATGCAAAAGCAACTGCCATTGCCATTTCTGCAACATCCAGGTAGTGTGATGGATTCCAGTCAGAAAAATTACAAACAGCCTTTACTTCCTTATCAATTCGGTCAAGGATAACAGGATCATTATCAATCATATAGACCACACCAAGAAGATTTATCCTGTGAAGCATGTTTCTTGACACTCCTAATAATCGTCTGCCTGTCATGATCCTCTCAAGAAGCGGCTCATCCAGAGTTTTATAAGCATTTATCCGTACTGCTTCATACATGTTTTTAATGACAGGATCTGTTTTGATCTTGACCTTGAGATCTTCAACAATCTGCTGATTAAAAACCATTCGGGGTTTTGACTTTGTTATGTTTTCTTTCAGATAAGACTCCGACATTGGGTTTTGAAGTATCGGCATATCCTCTTCTGCCACTTTAATTGTAACTGGACCTAACAATCCTGAAGGCTCTAAAGGAACCTTTTCTAAGGGTCTACCTCTAAAATCATGGGCAATAATAATATTTGTTGATGTATAAGGATTTTCCAAGCCTAATATCTCATCGCCTGCAACCCTGTTGTACCATGAATTAACAACAGTAATTTCCAGGCTGTTCCCTCCTTTTTGGAGCTCATTGCTTATCTCAATCCTAAATGGTTTGGTCCAGACTATGCCTTTATCCATTCCATTTATTTTAACTTCTGCTATGCCCACATCTTTTACACTTTCTAACTGTAAGAAGTAATGTTTGTCGTTTTGTGGTTCAAAATCTAAGTTAAACTCCTTGGTGTAGACTGCTGTGCCTGAGTAATACTTTATTCCCTCATCCGGATGTTTAGTCCAGTCGATTAGCTCAGGGACTGTGATAGGTGTAGGCCCTCCCCACTTGGGATCGAAGTTTACTTCCCACTCTCCTTTAATTCCTTTTACCGTTTTATAATCCGGATAATTAGCTCGAAAAGAGCCTTGTTTATTCTTGTCGATTTGTTTGTTAAACACCACAATAACGGCTCCATAAGGCTCTAGCGTCAAGGGGACGGTTGTTAGTCCATCATTTTGAGAAAATGCTTTGGCATCTCTGATATCACCTGTGAGTGCATCCCATAGTTCGGGCTGCAAGCCTGATACCCGGAATTGACAGTTGATCTTTTTTCTATCTGTGCTTTGGTTAGTAACGAAATAGATATCACTTGGCCCTATTGTGTAATGGATGTAATCATAATCTGTTGTACTCTCACTTTCTATAATATTAAAGTCAGTCGGGATATCTTTCGACAAGAGATATTCTCTGGCTGTAAGCCCCCATGCTATATAACCTTTACCATATTCTTTTTCACCTTTCTCACTGGCATCTTTTCCCCAAATCTTATCGACCAGGATATGAAACTGTTTTTGTTCATCTTTACCGCCAACAAGGCTCACCAGTTGTTCAGGTTTATTTCCAATAATGTGAGCTCCTTGTTGTAATAGTTTTTCAACCTTTTCCAGAACTGTCATCGACAGAACATTATGATTCGGAAGGACTAAAACCCGATATTCAATACCTCCTGGAACTACCAATTTCCCATTCTTCATCTTCAGTTTAAGAAGAATAGTTTCATCACTTACGTCATAGTCAAATCCCGGCATAACTCCTGCCGGGTCTGAATGTTTAAACGGAAATACATTGGGTACATGGTCGCCGTAATAATACAATACATCAGCTACAAATTTTCCGTTTTGCACTACAAGTTGAGTTCGGTGCATATAGTCGATAAATGGACCGGATTGATCCCACCAGGTAACTTGTGGATTAACATGTGTTCCGGCAAAGTATTCTTGTCCGGGCAGGCCCATTTCAGGGGGAGAGCAGGTAAAAGTGTGAAAATACAATCGGTTCAGTCCGGCACAAATCTCATGGTCGAATGCTGATTTTTGGTCATGCCATAATTCATCGTTCCATTGTGGCCCAATTGTAGTAAAGGATTCTGCTCCTACAATCTTTTTTCCATAGATATGTGCTGCAGAAGATGCTTGTTTTAAGTAAAAACGATTCTCTGGTCGTGGACGGTGTGGAGAGGGTGACCAAAACTCACTCATTACAATATCGCTAAATCCATAATTCTTTATACCATCCATTGGACCGG
Organism: Bacteroidota bacterium; assembly: GCA_030592205.1. Taxonomy (GTDB): domain Bacteria; phylum Bacteroidota; class Bacteroidia; order Bacteroidales; family UBA12481; genus JAUVKA01. The sequence goes on from JAUVKA010000079.1 coordinate 8,952, forward strand.
CATGAGGACCAGCTGATTCAGGCTGCACTCCCATATTGTATTTATGTGCATATTCTTGAAAACGTGCATAATGATTATAGGCAACTAAATCGCCAATGGTCTTTCTAAAATCTGCTAGAAAAGCATTAGAGCTATGTAGATCTTCAATAATATAGCCTGCAACAATGGGTAAATAGTTTAAAATATCATAGCCTCGATAGTGTTTGAATTCTTCAGAAAAATTGTCTGTCCAATTCATGCCACCACATTCCCAACTATCTGTTTCCATGAACTTAAGCGTCTCGCCTACATGGTCTCCGGCTGCTTTGAAGATAGGTTCCACGACATCATCCCAATAAAAATCAAATGCCTCTTTACTCATATAATCGAGCACATTTCCGGTCCATCCCTCACTCGAGGTTGATACATGGGAACCTGTACATGTATAGCCGATTCGCATCACCGTCCATTCACCTTCCGGAGCATTCCAGTTTAAATTGCCATCCTGGTCAAGTTTGGATGTCAAGTTGATAATCTCTTCCTTTTTTACAGTGTAAGCGATTTTATCCTGTGATTTTTTACCATTACGGGGTAAGTTTGTCAGCAGAAAGCGACAATCAGGAGCTGATCCACCCAGTTCACGATAAGCAAGTTTTAAATCCAAATCAGAAATTCCTTCAGTCAACTTGTTTTTGTCCCCAGCAGGAAATGCTAATACGGCAATATCTTTATAAAAATCTTTTCTGTTTGAGGGCAGTTCTAGCTTCTTCCTTACTTCCTGATTCCCTGAAATTACTATTTCCGAAAATGTAATTTGTTTGGCTGTATATTCTGGTGTTACCCGTGGTCCGCCCAGGTTCCAACCGCTTTGGATATTGAATCCTATACTTAATCCCAGGCGCTCTGCTTCATCCAAAGCAAAAACAAATAATTCATTCCACTCATCTGATCCAAACAAGGGACCTGCCGGAATATCCTTATTGCCTCGTTGATTATGACCACCGGCATCAAAAATCATTGCTCCCTGGAAATTTCTGGATTTCATAGCTTCCAGATCTTTTGTGATGGCAGCTTTGTTTACGTTTCCATTAATCCACCACCACCAGCAGTTAACTCCGTAATTTGCGTCAGGGTTTTTGAAATTTTCTCTCAGGTAGGTGTAGCCCTCATTTGAGCTATCTGATTTATTACTATCACTACTGCAACTTAAGAGTGAAATGCAGATTAACAGTAGGATTAGATGGTAGAACAAAGGTTTTTTCATTTTTATGATTTATAGGACCAGAGACAAGTTACAAAAAAGGTTACGTAGGGTTACAAAAAAATGGTTAAGAATTACAAATCGGTTACTCGGTTACTCGTAAAATTATACTAATATACTAATATTCCAATCCACTAAACCACTAAACCACTGATCTACTGATCCACCAATCCACCAATCTACGAGTATTCCAATAATTCGATATCTTTACCAGTCAATGAACAAAATCCAAAATCATGAGAATCTTAATTACGGCAATATTATTTCTGAGCTTTAGCTTTCATTTAACGGCACAAGAAAACTCTTCCAATAGCTTTAGTCTGTTTAATGGGAAAGACCTGAGTGGATGGCATGCTGATGTGCCTGAGCTGGATGATAAGCCTGAGGGTAAGAGTCCTTTTATTGTCCGCGATGGGATGCTGGTAAGTCTTGGCAGTCCGGGCGGACATTTAATTACAGACTTGGTTTATCAGAATTATCAATTGGATCTTGAATATCGATTTGCAGGAAAGCCGGGAAATTGTGGTGTGCTGGTTCATGCCTCCACTCCGCGTGCACTTTATGAAATGTTTCCTAAATCGCTGGAGGTTCAGATGCAGCATGAACATGCTGGAGACTTCTGGTGTATTGTTGAGGACATAAAAGTTCCTGATATGGTCAAAAGAAGAGGCCCCAGGAAAAAATGGGGTATCGTGGAAGGTAAGAACAGAAGGGTCGAAAACCTGACAGATGGTTCGGAAAAACCCTTAGGTGAGTGGAATATCATGCGTATTGAATGTGTAGGTAGGGAAATAAAAGTTTGGCTTAATGATGATCTTGTGAATCATGGCACCGACTGTACCGCTGAAAAAGGTCAGATAGCTATCCAGGCAGAAGGCTCCGAAGTCGAATTCAGAAAGATCCTGCTCACTCCGATGAGGCTTTAGGCGTAAGGCTTGAGTAATAGTAAAAGTTTAAAGTTAAAGTGTAAGTGACAGGTAATGAGTAACTTAAAACTCATAATTAATCATTTACCATTAACCATTTATCATTAACCATTAACAATTACTCCCAGCTCTTCTCAATTACCTTCTTAATCAGATCATGCCCCTCATCTGTATCA
>JAUVKA010000393.1 GCA_030592205.1 Bacteroidota bacterium
AGTATCACGGATCACAATATAACCACTATGCCGGCTGAGCATCTCAACATGGAAAAATTTCGCAAGGATTTTATTATGATCATTGGGAATGAGATCACTTCATCTGTGCATTTCACGGCACTCGGAGTCAAGAATAATTTCTCGGTAAAAAGCATTGTCAAGGATTTTGAGGCTGGTAATTTGAAGGGCTATGATCTGCCGGAACCGGACTCAACTAAATTAGGACACAGCCAGATCCTAATAAACGGAATGCTGAATGAGGGGGCATTAGTATTTATTAACCACCCAAACTTTAGTACAGGCATCAGTGCTGAAGAGATGCTGAAGCTTAAAGGAGCTATAGCCATTGAGTTATCTAATGCCCACCCCTCAGTGAATAATTATGGAAATGACTCACATATCCCGGTTGAAGAAAAATGGGATTTTCTCCTGTCAAACGGGATGAAGATTTTTGCCGTTGGATCCGATGATGAGCATCATATGAAAAGATGGGAAGCTAGTGCTGCTAATCCTGGCAGATCCTGGATAATGGTAGAGGCAGAGGAGCTGAATGAGGAAGGCATCCTGAAAGCTATTACTAATGGCAAATTCTATGCCTCCACCGGAGTGGAATTATCTAAATATCAAGCTGGAGATAATAAAATAGTACTGGAAATTGACAAGCGGAAAACATTGCGAAACCTCAGAAAAAACTTGGGAAACGGACATATTTCAGATGAGGGTATTGAAGGATTTAAAATTGAGGTAATTGGTGATGGTGGTAAAGTATTGTTCTCTGTTGCAGGAACCAAGCTTGAATACAAATTCAAAAAAATCAACAAATATTTACGTATCAGAGCCTCTCTGTGTGTAAAAGATGAGAATGGGTATAAAACTTACAATGCCTGGACACAACCAACCTATTAATAAGATACAAGACTCAAGATACAAGACTCAAGATTCAAGAAAGACAAAAGATGAATAATTTTATGAAACCGATTTTACTGTTCTTTGTGCTTTTATGTCTATTCATTTCTTGTGAAAAGAATGGCTTAATGGAATCGTACAATCCTGAAAATTATTTTCCTCTGTCAGTGGGGAATTTCTGGGTTTATGAATCCTCATACACAACCAATGGAGGAAATAAATCATCACTTGGAATGGATAGCCTTGTTGTTAAAAAGGACACCATCATGAGAGGACAAACTTATTACCTTGTTGAGGGGACCTGGTTAGGCAACAGACCTTATAAAGAGTATCTGACCTATATTAGAAAGCAGGTAATTAGTATAAATGGAAAGGTTTGGTTTGAGGGTACTGATTTCGGTAGTATTGTAAATTCTTATGCATCAGTAAGCGGGCAGGATACAAGTTATAGTGAGAAATTCTATATGATCAAACCAGAGTTAGAAGTTAGCGTACCCACAGGATCATATGAAACTTTAGCCTTGGTTGGCATCTATAGATCACCTTCTGTTTCTGTCCAGGATAACGTACACACTAAATGGCATTATGCCAAAGATATCGGTATGGTTAAAATACATTCAGATTATATCACTCAAGAATACGTAATTGAAATGGATCTGCTTGAATATGAGCTCAAATAAGACTCAAGACGCAAGACCCAAGAAATTAAACACTGTATGCTGTCGGCTGAAAAGACTTGGGCTACTCCTTTACCACTCTGAAAGATTTTACGGGTTCTCCGGATTTCTTAACTATCCGAAGTAAATAAACGCCGTGAGGGTAGCGATACATTTCAATTGTGGTTAAATCAGCTTTAACCGACCCATTTATCAATGCTTTACCTTCCATGTTATGAAGGAAAAACTGCAGGGTAGAAAAGTTATCACTCTTAACAAGTAGGTTCAGGTCGTCAGCAGTAGGGTTTGGATATATTTGAAGCTTAATACCCGATGAAAATATATCCTCAATCGAATTAGCTAGAAGATATCCCTGCTGGAACCCCTGAGTAAGTATTATTCCGCCATTGGATAGAGTTTCACAAACAGGTTCACCAATAGTCCATGATAATGAAACATTTTCTCCTTTAAAATCAGTCCCGCCTGAAGATATTACTTGTTGCCCCTGAAGGGTCAGAAGCCCAATGGTTAAGGAGATACAAAGCATCAGAATAAGCTTTCTCATTTTGTATTTGGTTTAGTAATTACGATGATAACATAATCATAGAGACTTGTTTATTCGAGTCACGAATAACGAGTCACATTTATTGATCATTCAATTTAACGAAAATACTTGACATAAGCAACTAAGAATGAAAGAACAACACGGAGATCCAAATAGTAATCCATAAAGTAATCACTTAGTAGACTTTGCTTATTGCATTATTGTCTTTACTTTAGAAATGAAATAAAACCGACCTTATCCATGAAGTACCTATGCTTACTTCACCTGGACACAAGCGGTGTTTGAAAAACAATATATAGCTCCATATCTAATAATTCCTCTATCTGAAAACATTACAAACCTGCGCCATGAAAATCAAACTAAATTTACTATTTGCTGCAGCACTCCTCCTCCTTTCAGCATGTTCCACTACAAAAAGTGATATTAATATACCTTTTGAAAAGTATACATTAGACAATGGCCTGGAAGTAATCCTCCACCAGGATCATTCCGATCCCATCGTAGCTTTAACAACCCAGTTCCATGTGGGATCCAACCGTGAAACAGAAGGCCGGACCGGTTTTGCCCATCTTTTTGAACACATTATGTTTCAGCGTTCGGAAAATGTGCCGGAAGACCAATTTTTTAAAATTATTCAAGATGCAGGAGGTTCCCTGAATGGGGGAACAAACAATGATGCCACTACCTACTACGAGGTGGTTCCGAAAAATTCATTGGAGAAGATTCTTTGGATGGAATCCGACAGGATGGGATTTCTGAAAAATACTATCACTCAGAAAACCTTTGCAATTCAGCAAAATGTTGTTCAAAATGAAAAACGAGAAAGTGTCGACAATTCAGCATACGGGTTTACCAGTACAGTGATTGCCAAAAATCTTTATCCAAAAGGACACCCATATAGCTGGACTGTTATCGGTGATACTAAAGATCTGGAAAATGCCACTCTGGAAGATGTTAAGGCATTTCACAGCAAGTTTTATGTGCCAAACAACGCCACCCTGGTTTTAGCCGGTGATTTTGAAATTGCAGAGGCGAAGGCCCTGATTGAGAAGTATTACGGAGAGATTCCGTCTGGCAAGGAATTGAAAGATCCTGTAGCCATGCCCGTTAAGCTGGCTCAGACAAAAAAACTCTTTCATGAAGATAATTTCGCACGTGCTCCCCAGTTGCGTATGACCTGGCCAACAGTAGAGAACTATACTCCTGACAGTTATGCGCTTAAATACCTTGGGCAGTTGCTCTCAAGCGGGAAAGATACTCCGCTCTACAAAGTATTGGTCAAGGATAAAAAACTCACATCCTTCATCATGGCCGCTAATCGAAGTCAGGAAATTGCTGGCTCATTCGGCATTTATGTAACTGCCAATCAAGGGGTCAGTCTAAAGGATGTTGAAAATGCAATTTTTGAAGCCTTTGAACTTTTTGAAAAAGAAGGTTTTTCCGACGAAGATATCCAACGTATCAAAGCCGGATTAGAAACCACATTTTACGGTAGGATAGGTAGTATTCTTGGAAAATCAAGCCGATTGGCAACCTTCAATGAATATGCTGGATCTCCGGATTTCTATAAAACAGATATTGAACTGTTGAAGGCTGTCACCAGGGATGACGTCCTTCGTGTATATAAAGAATATATCCAGGATAGGCCATACCTGGCAACCAGTTTTGTACCCAAAGGACAGGTAGATCTGATCGCTGAAGGTTCAGTGAGTGCCGGTATTGTGGAGGAGGATATTATGACTGCTTCCGAAGTGGTAATTGTCGAAGATACTG
>JAUVKA010000247.1 GCA_030592205.1 Bacteroidota bacterium
AACCTCAGCAAAGGATATGGTAAGCGTTTGCTCATCGACAATATGAACCTCAATATCCCAAAGAATGCAATAGTTGGAATTATTGGTCCGAATGGAGTCGGGAAAACCACTCTTTTCAGGATGTTAATGGGTGAAGAGCAAGCAGATACAGGGAGTATCAGCACGGGTAGTACAGTTAAGCTCGCTTATGTTGATCAGTCGCACGAAGATTTGATTCCCGAGAAAACTATTTACGAAGTAGTAAGCGGGGGTACCGAAACGATTAAGATTGGCAATACAGAAATGAACGCCAGAGCTTATCTAAGCAAATTCAACTTCGCCGGAAGCGATCAGCAAAAGAAGATAGGCGTATTATCAGGTGGTGAAAGAAACCGATTACATCTTGCCATCACACTGAAAGAAGGAGGCAATGTGTTGCTTTTGGATGAGCCAACCAATGACATTGACATTAATACCCTTAGAGCTTTAGAAGAAGCCCTTGAGAGCTTCGCGGGCTGCGTGCTCATAAACTCGCACGACAGGTGGTTTATCGACCGCCTGGCCACCCATATTCTGGCTTTTGAAGATGAGGGGGAAGTCAGGCTTTTTGAGGGGAATTTTCAGGCTTATGAGGCTAATAAATTGGAGCGTTTGGGGGATATTACTCCTCGGAGGCATCGGTTTAAGGAGCTTCTTTAGGACCATCAAAGTTGAGCGGATTGATCCTGCAATAAACCGGATGATATATTTAGCTGCAAAAAAGTAGTATTTTAACAGGATGATAAAATTTTGATCAAAAACCATAAAGAGCATGATAAAATTACTTGTTTCAGCAATACTTCTGCTTACAATAGGGAGTTGCAAGAATGTAACAGACAAAATATCTTCCAAGCAACCAGAGCAAGAGAGTCTTAAGCTTTGGTATAGCCAGCCGGCTGATGCAAACGTAAAGGATAATCCAAATGCTTGGAAAGATGATCCCGAATGGCTCAAAGCGCTGCCTTTGGGAAATGGCTCTTTAGGAGTTATGGTTTTTGGAGATGTTAATCATGAGCGTATTCAACTCAACGAGGAGAGTATGTGGTCTGGAAGTCCCGATGAAAATAATAACCCGGAAGCTTTTGCTGCACAAGCAAAAATCCGCCAACTTTTGTTCGAAGGGAAATTCAAAGAGGCAACTGAACTGACCAATAAAACCCAGATTTGCATAGGCAAAGGCACAGGGCATGGTAACGGTTCAAAAGTCCCATTTGGCAGTTTTCAAACTCTCGGTGATTTGTGGATTGATTATGGTAAACATACCAGTTACGAGAATTATTACCGTGAATTGGATCTGGTTGATGCAATAGTCCGTGTCAGCTATTTGCAAGACGGTGTTAATTTCAAACGTGAAGTTTTCACAAGTAATCCTGATCAGATTTTAGTGGTACGTTTCACTGCAGATAAGCCTGGTCAGATATCTTTTTCATGCACCATGAACCGCCCTGAGCGTTATAATACTTATACCGAAGATATGCAGCTTATTATGACTGGTACTCTTTCAGATGGGAAAGGTGGTGGAGGATTAAATTACATGGCAAGGCTGAAGGCTGTTAATAAGAATGGAACTTCTAAATATCAGGATTCAATATTAATCGTAGAAAATGCTGACGAGGTGACTCTCTTTCTTTCGGCATCAACTGATTATGTTTTGGATTACCCTGATTACAAAGGACGTGACTATAAGATGCTTACAAAGCAATACTTAGATAAAGCTATTGCAAAATCTTATGATGAATTAATTGATGCACATATGAAGGATTATCAGCAATACTTTGAAAGGGTAATGCTGGATATCACCCCAAACGATATCACAGATATGCCAACTGATGAGCGAGTAATCGATTTCAAAAAATCAAAATCTGACCCGCATCTCACAGAATTAATGTTTCAATATGGCCGTTATCTACTCATTGCATCATCCAGACCAGGAACTCTTCCTGCTAACCTGCAGGGCATTTGGTCTAACAAAATTCAAACACCCTGGAACGGAGATTACCATACTGATGTAAATGTGGAAATGAATTATTGGCACTCAGAAGTAAGCAACTTATCGGAAATGCATTTGCCACTTTTTGATTTAATAGAGTCCATAGCTGAACCCGGAGCAAAAACTGCAGAAATCCAATATCACTTAGATGGATGGGTGGTTCATCCGGTCACTAATGTATGGGGCTATACATCCCCGGGAGAAAAAGCAAGTTGGGGGCTGCATTCCGGTGGTGGTGCATGGATTTGTTCACACATTGGAGAGCATTATGCATTTACTGGTGATAGGAAGTTTTTGAGAAGGATGTATCCTGTATTGGAAAGTTCGGTACGGTTTTATATGGGATGGTTGGTTGAGAATCCTGAGACAGGAAAATTGGTCTCCGGCCCTGCAGTTTCACCTGAAAATACCTTTGTCGCACCTGATGGAAGTCATAGTCAAATTAGCATGGGACCGGCACACGATCAGCAGGTTATCTGGCAATTGTTTGAGGATTATATTATGGCTTCAAAAGAACTTGATATGGAAAATGAGTTTACCCAACTCGTTGTTGCTGCTCAGGACAGATTGGCCGAAAATCAAATAGGGTCCGACGGGCGATTAATGGAATGGGCTGAAGAGTTTCCCGAAGCAGAGCCTGGCCATCGCCACATATCACATTTGTTTGCATTGCATCCCGGTTCTCAAATCAATATGAATACAACTCCCGATCTAATGCGAGCTGCAAGGAAATCATTAGATTACCGTATTGCAAACGGTGGGGGACATACAGGATGGAGTGCAGCCTGGCTGATTAGTCAATATGCCCGACTACATCTGGGAGACAAAGCAAAAGAAAGTCTGAATACTGTTTTGGCTAAAAGCACTTCACCAAATTTGTTCGGACAGCATCCACCATTCCAAATGGATGCTAATTTTGGGGCAACGGCAGGAATAGCAGAAATGCTGTTGCAATCACATCAGGGAGAGATTCATTTACTACCAGCTCTTCCTGCAGATTGGAATGAAGGCAGCGTAAAAGGCCTTTGTGCCCGGGGCGGTTTTGAAATAAGCATGAAATGGGAAGCAGGAGAATTAGTTTCAGCTTCAGTTTATTCTAAGAATAGGAATACAGCAAAGCTAAGGTATAGAGATAAAATCATAAGTTTGGAAGCAAAAAAGGGAAAAGAATTTACTTTTTATCTAGAGGATTTCGAAAGGTGAAAAGGTAGTAATATGGATTCAATCAGTTCTTTAACATGATAATAGATGCTTCATGAAAAGAAGAAAATTTATAAAAACCACAGCTGCAACATCAATAGCATTATCGACAATACCCATGGTAGGATGTTCGATATTGAAAGGTGAAGGTCATATTCCATATCAAAGTTAATACCATGAATTAAGATTCTTTAAGACCATCAAAGTTGAATAGTATCAATCAAGTGGAATAAAGGTTACCATCCAATTTTGATAATCATTTACATAGGGAGCCATAATTCGGATCATCATTGTTTACATAATTGTTCCAGGAATCGACTTCCTGATAGTTTCCTTTTTCAACATGCTTCGCCTGCCATGTCTGTCGAATAACTGCATCATTTGCCATTAAACCGGGATTCCATATCATCACCTTTCTATCATGTTCCCCACAAATGCTCACCATTTTTTTTATAAACTGATCAGGATTTGGAATATGGACCTCATCTGAACCCAGGTGGATAATTGGACAATCTTCCGCAGGGATTTCTATGAAAAACTCATTAAGGACATTTTCTAAAATCTCCATACCTTTTTCTGATTCCATTTTAACTCCCATTGAAGTGACAAATGAATCACTGTGTCCGGGCATATCTATCTCAGGGATAATCTGGATGTTTAGATTTCTTGCATAGCTTATCAGCTCCCGTATTTCATTATAGCTATAAAACATTCCCTGGTCTCGGCCTGGCCGGTGATTTACTGCAGCTGTTAGTTCAGGATAAATATGATTCTCGATACGCCAGGCAGGTTTATCAGTTAAATGCCAGTGAAATACATTCAATTTGTACATTGCCATAACATCAAGCTGTTGTTTCAAGGAGCTCATACTCTGGTAATTCCGCCCCACATCAAGCATGTAACCTCTTATTGAATGTATTGGATATTCTTGTCGAGCAATTCAGGATCTGAAATTTTTATACTATTGATTATGAATTTCTTTTTGGACCACTTCACTTCCTGTGGAAAAGGTATCAGTTTATCCGGAGCTTCATTAAGCTGTTTTGTAGTGTAGCGGGATTGGAAACCATTATCACTTTGGACTGTTTGGAGATCAGATTCAGGATTAGCACAGCTGACAAGAATACAAAAGCTAAGAATAGTGGCAAAAAACAATTTATTCATCATGAAATCACATCTTTCATTCTTTTGAGAATATGAAATACGGCCGGGCAATGCTCTGAGTTAGGCAGATGCAAGCGTGCATGCTTCAGAAACTCATAATTATCGGTATGTGGATATTCACGGCAGGCTTTCGGTCGGGCCTCATAGATTTCACATTTATTATCTGACTCCAGGAAAGGGCATGGGGAATTGTTAATCACCATATCCTGATCCTCGTCGATCCGAACATATCGTTCTTTAAAAACCGTAGGTTTCAAGCCCAGGAACTTTGCTGCTCTTTTCACGTCAGTCTCATTAAGAATCGGAGGGATTATCTTGCAGCAATTAGCACAATCGAGGCAATCTATTTCTTCGAATACTTCCTCATGCAAATCATTAGCCAGGGCATTTAGTTTTTTGTCTTTCGACTTCGCCAGTTTAGCCACGAATTTTTTATTGGCAGTATAGTCCTCCTTAGTTCGGTTTTTCCAGATTTCAATTAGATCCATTTTGCAAAAGTAGTTAAGAAATATTTTCCATAGTACACTTTGATTTGCATATATATTGAAAACAGAGGCAAACCCTTCACACATTACCACCAAAGGGATAGACCAGATCAAGAATCCTTTGGACAATTTGGGGATTACATGATAAAGTTTGGGGTTTCAATAAAAGAATGAGTATATTAGATTTCAATTATCACCAATTGATTTGCAAGCATTTAACAAACATCAACTATACGTCATATACCCGAAAGTCTTCGGGTATTGACTCGTTAGCAACAAGCCAAAAAATGACAGCAAAAAGCATAAGTAAAAGAATAAGTATTTTGATACTTCTTTTAGTTATAGTAATTGGAAAAATATTTTCAAACTCACTTGTTACCACCTGCGAAATTAGTGGTATAGTAAAAGACAGCATAACAGGAGAAGGATTACCTTTTGCTTCAATTCAAATAATATCTCAAAATGATTCAAAAATAGCAAAAGGAGTAATTACAGATGTAAGCGGAAATTATACCATTAGGAATATTGCACCTGGAAAATACAAGTTAATAGCTTCGTATATGGGGTACAATCAGAACGAAACAATAATTGATATTCAGGCAAAAAAAAGTAAACATAATTTTCACCTTCTACAAAAAAGTTTTTCATTATCAGAAATATTGATTTCAGCGGAAAAAAATCTTATTGAAAAGAACATTGAAAAAATAACTGTAAATGTTGCTAAAAACACAACACTTACAGGAGGAACTGCTATTGATGTTATGCAAACACTGCCTTCAGTGGATGTAGATATTGATGGGAATATTAATTATCGAGGTAGCGATAAGGTAATAATTTTATTGAATGGCGAAAAATCAGAACTTGTAAAATCGCTTGACCAAATACCTGCTGACCAAATAGAAAGAATGGAACTAATTAATAATCCATCAGCTAAATATGAAGCCGAAGGTATGTCGGGCATTATCAACATAGTTTTAAAATCAGGTAAAGAAGGAAAAAATAAAACAACCATAATGATAAATGCCGGGTATCCTGAGATAGTGGGTGGAAATGCTGGGTATTCAGGAATGACAAGTAAAACCCTTTTCTTTGTCAATGCCGGAATTAAACACAACACTAGATTTCAAACAAAAGAACATTTACGTGAAAATTATGAAAACCCAAACGCTTACAATTATTATCAGTACGACAGTCAGGATGAGAACCTTAATGACGCATTTATAAATTCAAACTTTGAATATGCGATTAATAAAAAGCAAAAAATCCGTATTTCTTTTATCGGGTCGAAAAAGTTCAATAATGCCGACAGGCAAATTAATTATGAAACACTGACTAAAACGGGACAAAAACAAACCGAATCCCTAAAAGAAATTTATATAGATTTAAATAATTACACAATTGATGTAAATCTAAATTACAGATATAACTTTAACAAAGGACGGTTTCT
>JAUVKA010000292.1 GCA_030592205.1 Bacteroidota bacterium
AATAATAATATGTTAAGTATTAGGAATCTAAAGGCAAGTATTGAAGGCAAACAAATTCTGAAGGGGATTAATTTGGAGGTGAAAGCCGGAGAGGTACATGCAATAATGGGTCCAAATGGATCTGGGAAAAGCACCCTTTCTTCTGTGCTTGCAGGAAGAGATATTTTTGAGGTTACTGAGGGAGAAGTTTTTTATATGGGTAAGAACTTATTGGAAATGCTGCCGGAGGTGAGATCAAAAGAAGGTATATTTCTGGGATTCCAATATCCTGTTGAGATTCCTGGAGTGTCTATGGTTAACTTCATGCGAACAGCAGTTAATGAACAAAGGAAATATAAAGGTCTTCCTGAGTTGCCTGCTTCAGATTTCCTGAAGCTCATGAGAGAAAAAAAAGCTCTCGTTGAAATAGACTCTGGACTTGCAGCCCGATCAGTAAATGAGGGCTTTTCCGGAGGTGAGAAAAAGAGAAATGAGATTTTTCAAATGGCTATGCTCGAACCTCGTTTAGCAATTCTTGACGAAACAGATTCCGGACTTGATATTGATGCACTGAAAACTGTTGCATGTGGTATAAATAATATGAAATCTCCAGATACCTCTACTATTGTGATTACCCATTATCAGCGGCTTCTGGATTATATTATTCCAGATTTTGTGCACATTCTGTACAAAGGAAGGATTGTTAAATCAGGGGAAAAAGAATTGGCTGTAACTCTTGAGGAAAGAGGTTACGATTGGATTCGGGAGAATAACTAATAGATTGTTGTGATGTCTGAGTTGGAAACAAAACAAAAAATAGATAGTCAATTAACAGATTGGTATTTTACCAACCGGGACCGTCTGATAAGCGGTTCCAATTCTGTATTTAATGCCTTCAGACCAGAAGCGATGGAATATTTCCGATTATTGGGTGTGCCTGATAAAGGAAATGAAAACTATAAGTATTCAGATCTTAAGAAGATTTTTAACCTTCCGTTCAATCGATATCTGGAACCGCAAAAAATCGTTTTTTCACCTGAGGATATATTCAGATGCGATATTCCAGAACTGGATACAGAATTATTGACTTTGGTAAATGGCTGGTTTTATGAAAAGCAGGCTGGAATAAGGAGGCTTGATAATGGGATTCTTATAGGTAGTATGGCCCAGGCAGCCAGAGAATATCCCGATTTGATGCAGAATCACTATGCGAAATATGCTGACCATAAGAAAGATGGCCTTGTGGCCCTTAATACTGCCTTTGCTCAGGATGGTACCTTCATTTATGTTCCGAAGTCTTGTTCAACTGATAAGCCTATCCAAATAGTTAATATTTTATTAAGTCCGGAGGATCTTTTTGTTCAGCATCGAAATTTGGTTGTCCTGGAGGAAGGGGCGAGTGCACGGATAGTGGTTTGCGATCATTCCCTCTCGCCGCATAATTATCTGACAAATGCTGTTACTGAGATTTATGTAGGGAAAAATGCTGTTTTGGATTTTTCCAAGGTCCAAAATGAGCATGATGATTCCCGACAGTTATCTTCATCATTTATTTTTCAGGAACAGGATAGCCGGGTTACATTTAATACAATATCCCTTCACGGTGGTCTGATAAGAAACAACATTTATGCTACTCTGAATGGTGAAGGAGCAGAAAATACTACACAGGGATTATTTTTTGCGGATAAAACCCAGCATATCGATAACTTCACTTTTATCGATCATGCTGTTCCAAATTGTACTAGCAGGCAGAATTTTAAAGGGATTCTTGATGATCAGGCTACCGGGGCTTTTACCGGTAGGATTCTTGTTCGGAAAGATGCTCAAAAAACTTTAGCCTATCAGACTAATAACAATATTTGCATGACAGATGAGTCCCGTATGTATTCCAAACCTCAGCTTGAGATTTATGCTGATGATGTGAAATGCAGTCATGGAGCTACTATAGGTCAGCTGGATGAGTCGGCATTGTTTTATATGCAGAGTCGTGGTATTTCTTGTCGCGAGGCTCGCTTGCTACTGATGAGTGCTTTTGGAAGTGAGATTATAAGAAGCATTAAGGTGGCCCCACTTAGAGAGCGCCTTGATGATCTGGTGGATAAACGTTTACGGGGTGAGCTGTCACGATGTAATAGCTGTCCCCTGCATTGTGATTAATACATAAAATAATGAGTTTTCCCGTACAGGATATCAGGAGGGATTTTCCCTTGCTTAGCCAAAAGGTTCACGGCAAAGATTTAATATACTTTGATAATGCTGCGACCACACAGAAGCCAGAAGTTGTCATTAATCGAATGAACGATCTTCTTCGTGTGGGAAATAGTTCGATTCACCGTTCTGTAAACTATCTGAGTGATCAGATGACAAGGGATTATGAAGCTGCCCGGGATGTGGTTAAAAACTTTATTGGAGCTGAAAATTCAAAGGAAATAATCTTTACCTCCGGGGCTACCGGTTCGATCAATACCATAGCATTCTCATTTGGAGAGGCTTTTGTGAGTAGTGGAGATGAAATAATTGTTTCTGAACTGGAACATCATTCCAATATTGTACCCTGGCAAATGCTCTGTGAAAGAAAGGGAGCCAGTCTTAAAGTCTTGCCCATGGATGAAAATGGAGAGTTGCGACTTGACCTTCTTCCCTCCTTGATAAATGACAAGACAAGATTGCTAAGTGTTTCGCAGGTTTCAAATTCGATGGGGACAATTAACCCCGTGGAGGAAATAATAGAGTTGGCCCATTCCTATGATGTTCCGGTATTAGTTGATGGAGCTCAATCTGTACAGCATTCAGCTGTTGATGTTAAAAAGATGGATTGTGATTTCTTTGTTTTTTCAGGTCATAAGATATACGGACCAACAGGTATAGGAGTTCTGTACGGAAAAGAAAAATGGCTGGATCGCTTACCTCCGTATCAGGGTGGTGGGGATATGATCGACAGGGTGAGTTTTGAAAAAACCACCTTTAATGAATTGCCATTCAAGTTTGAAGCAGGAACTACCAATTATATTGGAGTAATAGGGCTTGCTGAATCTATAAAGTATATTAACAATATAGGTTTTGAGGCCCTGAAGGAATACGAGTTTTTTCTCCGTGATTACACCTTAGAAGCATTGAAATCTGTTCCTGGAATAACTTTTTATGGAACTGCTAAAGAAAAAGTTGCGATATTTTCATTTTTAATGAATCAAATCCATCCTTACGATGCAGGCCTGGTGTTAGATAAATTGGGGATTGCTATTCGAACCGGAACCCATTGTACCATGCCCGTTATGGAACATTTCGGTATCGAAGGCACCATACGTGCATCCCTCTGCTTTTATAACACCAAAGAAGAAATTGACCGCTTTGTTGAAGGGCTGCTCCTGGTTCAGGAAATGTTCACTTAGAAGGCTTAATCCATTCTAAATAAGCACTTAATGTTCGCTTTTGCTTGAAAAAATGGTGTGGATTAGTGCTTTTTCACTATCTTCAAGTGCTATTTTGATAGCAATTTTAGCAAAGAACCTAATTACTTCTGGAGTTATTCCAGGGTTCTTAGCGTATTTTCTATCGAAGTGAACCAACTACCTAAAGTTAGATGTTATGAAAAAAATTAAATTTCTAATCGGATTTTTGACAGCGCTAATATGCTATCAAACTGCATTCAGCTAAAGCAGCATGCAGGGATTTGATTTGTCAGGTATAAATCCTGAGACAATTGAAATCAATCAAACCTTTACTTCTACTAGCGAAATATTTCCCTTTAGTGAGGATTTAATGAGGATTTTCGGCTTGGCTTTGAATGCCAATTTTTCACTTGAGAATGATAATAGTATTATCAGGGTAATTCTTATTGATAAGAACTACAATGAACACCTGGTTTATGAAATCTATTCTCTTCTAGAGCCCAATTTAGCTGCTTCAGTTGATAAAATGTGTGAAGAGACTTGCATTCTTAATTCGGTGAAACCCCGCTCAATAAGAGTTGAAATTACTGATGCTTCCCTGACACTTGGCAGCCTGACTTATGCAACAGGCATACAAACAGGTACTGATGTTCCCAAAGTTAAAAAGGAGAAAAAGCAGGTGCAGAATAGAGCAAAGATTAATAAAATTAATAAAGCACTGTCTGCAAAAGGCAAAAGTTGGATTGCAGGACCTACCAGTGTTTCTGAACTCAGCTATGCAGACAGAAAAAAACTATATGGTCAAAGTACCTTCCCACCTGGATTTGAGTATTATGCCGGAGGTGTTATTCAGGCCGGTAATACAATGAAATCTGTAGCAGCAGCCAGCCTATATGTGGATGAGTTTGACTGGAGAAACAGGCATGGGCAAGACTGGATAACACCGGTTACCGACCAGGAACAGTGTGGCTCTTGCTGGGCTTTTGCCGCTACCGGAGCGACTGAGGCCTTGGTGAACTTGTATTATAATATTCCAGGTCTAAATTTGAACTTGTCTGAGCAGGATGTTCTGTCCTGCAGTAATGCTGGTGATTGCGGAGGTGGTTATCCATCTATAGCGCTAAATTATATTACCATTACAGGAGTTGTTGATGAAGGAACCTTTCCTTACACAGCTACAGATCAGCCTTGCGCGAATAAGGGAACCAATCCATCTGAATTGATAAAAATTGGTGGAAAGGTTGACTTCGGTTCGGCCGCCTACCCAAAAACAGAAGATGTTTTGAAAAAGATGATTATTGAAAAGGGCCCTGTTAGTGGTGGCCTTTACGATTGGAGACATGCCATGGTACTTCCAGGATATATGGTTGTTGAAGAGGGTGATATTTTTTATTACCGGGATCTGAATGGGAACAGGTATTGGAAAACTGTTGGAGCTGGAGATCCTCTGATTGGTAAGACTGTCTGGATTTTTAAAAACAGCTGGGGAGCAGGGTGGGGAGATAATGGATATATATATGTAGAAACCAATATAACGAATTTTGGATGGACACACGCACTTAAGACCCCCGTGACCAGTGAAATACAGAGTTTGTTGTAAGTTATTGCACCTCTTCAGGAAACAGTACGGCCTCAGAGTGGATCAACTCAATTAGTTTAGATACCTATACAAATAACTCGGGCTCAAATGGAGGATATGGGGACTTCACTTCTCCCCCAATCTCTATAGAAAGTGGTCAGACTTATAGTCTTACTTTAAGTCCCGGTTTCTCAGGTAGGTCAAGAAGGGAATTCTGGCGTGTTTGGATAGATTATAATATGGATGGTGACTTCGTAGATGCCGGAGAGGAAGTATTTTCTGCTAATGGGAAAAAGAATACAGTTACAGGAAGCTTCAGCATACCTACGGGTTTGACTGGTGAGACCCGTATGCGCGTTTCAATGAAGTATAATGCAAGCCAAACTTCTTGTGAAACATTTGCTTATGGCGAAGTTGAGGATTATACTTTGCTTTTTGGTATTCCTGTTCCGCAACCACCAGTTGCAGACTTCTCTGGAGCACCAACAACAGTGAGTGTTGGCAACAGTG
>JAUVKA010000244.1 GCA_030592205.1 Bacteroidota bacterium
GGAATTGTGATTACAGCCAAGCACCACGATGGGTTTTGCAATTGGCAAACAGAAACAACTGATCATTGTGTGAAATCATCTCCATGGAAAAATGGGCAGGGAGATATCATTCGTGAGTTGAGCGAAGCCTGCAGAGCCGGAGGTGTCTATTTTGGGATTTATGTGTCGATTATCGATAAACATTTTGAGCATGCAGGATCTCCTGAATTCGACAATTATGGAGAGTATTACTATGCCCAACTTAAGGAATTAAGCACGAAATATGGAGCTATTGATGAGTACTGGTTTGACGGATATAAAGCCGATGAGTTAAAGATGGATTATAGCAAGATTGCAGATTTAATTCGAGAAACACAACCCACTGCAGTAGTCTATGAATCAGGTACTATGTCTGAGTTTCTACCGGATCGTAGTCTGGCCTGGCCGGGAAGACATGGAGGATTAGGTCCTGACCAAAACTATCGGGTTCTCATTAATGAGCAGTTGTGCTGGTATCCATCAGAACCATCCATTATCCTTCAGGGAAACTGGTTTCATAACAATACACCCCTAATTACTCTTGATCAGATACAGAACTACTACCTCAGCTCAGTTGCTTATGGGGTAACACCTTTAATGAACATTTCTCCTAACACTGATGGATTGATTGATCAGGAAACTGTTGAAGGACTAATAGAATTCAAGGCATGGGTAGATCAACTTCACAATTCAGATCTCATCCAAAACGACCTGGTGAAAGTAAGTGCAGATAATCTCAGAGGCAAGTCTAGGAAATTCTCCCCAGAGATGCTTTTTGATAACAATAATGATACTTATTTCGCTACTGATGACAGTGTTATGCATGCGATTATTGAGATAGATTTCGGATCAGTTCAAGAAATCAAAGGTTTCATTATTCAGGAGTATATAGCCCTCGGACAAAGAATTGATGGATACTGTATTGAATGTCGTGTCGATGGAAAGTGGCAGGAAGTATTTTCCGGAATAAAGATTGGCTACAAGCGTATCATACTTGAAGGGAAAGCCTCTGCCAGCGAAATCAATTTCCCGGCAAGCGATGCCTTAAGACTAGTCATTCATGATGCTTTAGCTTGTCCACTTATTAGTACCTTCAAGATTGTTGGAGAATACAGATAATATTGCGGGGCAGTCCAATCAACCCTTTTCTACTTTACGATAGGCTGTTGGGGAAATCCCCATTACTTTTGTAAACAGCCTTGAAAAGTAATAGGGATCCTCATAATCAAGATACAGACTTAACTCATTTATTCTCATACTGGTAGTATCAAGTAGCTGACACGCCTTCTGGATCTTAAGATGAATAAAATAGTCTATCGGGGCGTGTCCCGTTTTTTTTCTGAATAAGCTTGAGAAATGGGAGGATGACAGCCCACTCTGTTCAGCAATCTGCATTAATGTAAGACTACTATTGATATTATCTTTCATGAAATAAATAGACTTTTCAATAACATCCATTTCTATTACCTCTCTATTCCTTTTCACCTGCCTGAATTGACTAATGAATTTCAAAGAGGCCAGAAAGTGCCATAAACTAAGGTTGGCATAAATTAGGTTTTCTATGCTATATCCCATTTCCAGATTTTGAAAGATCTCTTCGAAAAGAAGTAATCGGTCATCCATCCGGGCTACTGTTGAAGAGCTCGTTTTAATGAGATTTTCATCCATATTACTGAAGAAACTCGATTTTTTACCTGCAAAATGGAGCCAGTAAATACTCCAGGGGTCTTTTTGATCTGCTCCATAGCTATGAGGGTAATCAGGCAGGATTAGGAAGAACTGGTTTTTACAAATTTTTTTCGTTTTGTTGTTATGCTTAACCCAACCTTTGCCAGAGATACAATAAACCAGGATATGCTGTTTACAGCCCCTTTCTCGTTTCCTGAGATGATGCTTGGCAGTTGGATACTTCCCTATATCGGTCACATATAGATCTCCTATCACCGAATGATCTTGACACGTATCAACCACCCGTCTTGGTAAAATAATTGAGCGTTGTCCCCTAAACCCTTCTTCTTTTTGCATATAGAATGATCAATCAATACTATACAATTATAGTAAGATAGTCCATCATTTAAAAGACATCCTCTATTTTATATTTTCCTTACTCCTACTTATTTTGAGTTTGTTTATCGTCAAATGAAGAAAATGGAACAGAAGGTAAGAGCATGGAAAGAAGTTGTAACTATCCCTACTTATGGGATTGGTGAGGCTGAGAAAAATCCGGTTTTTCTTGAAAACAGAGTTTATCAGGGTAGTAGCGGAGTGGTATATCCTCACCCTGTGATTGAAAAAATTCTGGATAAGAAGGAGGACAAAGAGTGGAATGCCATTTTTCTTGAGAATAAGTACCTAAAGATCATGATATTGCCTGAGTTAGGCGGACGAGTACAAATGGCTTATGATAAAATTAAGCAAAGGCATTTTGTCTATTACAATCAAGTTATAAAGCCAGCTCTGGTAGGACTTACAGGTCCTTGGATTTCAGGGGGCATTGAATTCAATTGGCCTCAACACCATCGGCCCTCTACTTATGATCCGGTTGATTCATTGATTGAAGAAAATGAAGATGGCAGCGTTACAGTATGGTGCAGTGAGATAGAGCGGATGTTCCGTACCAAAGGAATGGCAGGGTTTACTCTATATCCAGATGCAGCCTATATGGAAATCAAGGCAAAATTGTACAACCGAACTCCTCATCCTCAGACTTTCCTATGGTGGGCCAATCCTGCAGTTAAGGTAAATGATAGCTATCAATCGGTATTTCCTCCTAATGTGAATGCTGTGTTTGACCATGGAAAGCGCGATGTGTCAAGTTTTCCCATAGCAACCGGCACCTACTATAAAGTTGATTACTCTGCAGGAGTTGATATTTCGAAATATAAGAATATCCCCGTGCCTACCAGCTTCATGGCCATTCAATCCAAATATGATTTTGTTGGTGGATATGAAAACGATACTAAGTCAGGACTATTACATGTGGCAGATCATCATGTTTCGCCCGGGAAAAAACAATGGACTTGGGGAAATGGTGATTTCGGCAAGGCCTGGGATAGAAACCTTACGGATGAAGATGGATCATACATTGAATTAATGTGTGGTGTTTATACGGATAATCAACCCGATTTCACATGGTTGCAACCGTATGAAGAAAAGAGCTTCAAGCAATATTTCATGCCTTATCGTGATCTTGGCATGGTGAAAAATGCCACTAAAGAGGCGATGCTGAATCTGGAGTTTGAGGAAGACAATATCCGCATCAGAGTATATACTACCAGCGAGTATCTTCAAGCAACAATTTGCCTGAAGTCTGATGACAAAACTCTTTTTATGACAGTCATCGATTTGTCGCCTGAAATGAGTTTTGACCAAAGCATTATGAGTACTGCAAATCAGGATAACTGCTACATTTCGGTGCGTGACCAAAAAGGAGAGCTTCTTGTTGATTGGCAAACAGAGTCGGAGCAAGAAAGTCCAATTCCTGAACCGGCCAAAGCAGCAAAAACCCCTGAGGATATTGAGACATGCGAGCAATTGTACTTAAGAGGTCTTCATTTAGAACAATATCGCCATGCAACATTTAAACCTACAGATTACTACATAGAGGCTTTGAAGAGAGAGCCTGGAGACATTAGAAATAACAATGCGATGGGCTTGTGGTTACTTCGTCGGGGCCAATTTGCCAAAGCGGAGCCTTTCTTCAAACAAGCAATAGAAACTCTAACTGAGCGCAACCCTAATCCTTATGATGGGGAATCCTTTTTCAATTTGGGAATCTGTTTGCGCCTGCAAGGAAAATCAGAGGAAGCCTATGCTGCCTTTTTCAAATCGAGCTGGAATGCTGCATGGCAGGATAGTAGCTTTTTCAATATTGCCCAAATTGATGCCTGTTCGAATAATTATAAGAAAGCCCTTGATTTGGTTGATCGCTCTTTATGGAAAAACTGGAATAATCAGAAAGCACGTCACCTGAAGGTAACTCTACTTCGAAAACTCGGAAAAAAGAAGGAAGCCTTGCACCTGATTGAGGAATCACTTAAATTGGATGGATTCAATTTCGGCATTTTATATGAGAAATACCTGTTACTAAGAAATATAGACCTATTACTTAGCCTGAAAGAACAGATGCGTAATAATGTACACAGTTACATTGAATTCTCTCTTGATTATGCCATGTCTGGTTTTTACACTGATGCTATTGACTTTATCTCACTCTATCTTGATATTACAAAAAATGCCTATCCCATGGCCGGGTATTTGAAAGCCTATTATCTCAAGAAAGATGAAAAACCGGAGGAGGCTCTCATGGCATTCAAAACAGCGTCCTCATTATCACCTGACTATTGCTTTCCAAATAGGAATGAAGAGTTACTGGCTTTGCAAATGGCCGTAAAAGAAAACCCAGATGATTCCAAAGCATGGTACTACTTAGGCAACTTTTGGTATGGAGCCAGACAGTATGAGGAAGCACTATTATGTTGGGAAAACTCACGGGATATTGATGACAGCTTTCCTACTGTGCACAGGAATTTAGCACTTACCTATTACAACAAAAAGGATAAGCCTGATAAAGCCCGCGCTTCATTAGAAAAAGCTTATGAACTGAATCCAGCTGATGCACGTGTATTGATGGAGTTAGACCAGCTATATAAAAAGCTCGGCGTTTCTCAATTTGATCGTTTATCTTTACTCGAAAGACACCCCGAACAAGTTGATTTCAGAGATGATCTTTACCTGGAGAAGATTACATTGTACAATCTCAAGGGAGAAGAACAAATAGCGCTTCAGATGATTCTGCATCGCAAATTCCACCCCTGGGAAGGAGGAGAGGGAAAAGTGTCGGAACAGTACGTGTTCAGTCTGACAGAGGCTGCAAGAAAAGCACTGCGAGAAAAGAATTACACTCAGGCGGCTTCATTGCTGAAAGAGGCTCTGGTATATCCCGAGAATCTGGGAGAAGGAAAACTTGCAGTCTCTCTGGATAACGAAATCCATTTCAACTTAGGGTGTGCGTATGAAGGATTGAACAAAATGGATGAAGCCAACAGATACTGGGAAATATCTTCATTGGGATCCGGTGAACCATCCATGGCCATATATTACAATGACAATCCGCCGGAGCTTGTCTATTACCAGGGACTTGCACTACAAAAGCTGGGCTTCTCAATAGAAGCTGAAAAGCGTTTCAGGAAGCTGATAGATTTTGGACATAAACATTTGAACGACCGGATCAGGATAGACTATTTTGCCGTCTCCCTTCCCAGTCTACTCATATGGGAGGATGATCTGGACCAGAGAAACAGAATGCACTGTCTATATATGATTGGACTGGGTCAGATGGGACTGGGGAACATGTATGAGGCAGCAGAGAAGCTGAAGGAAGTTTTCAGTCAGGACAAGTATCACCTTGGCGTAGTTAAGCATCTTAACATAATTGAGAATAGATAGTATTATCAATTAAGATACAGCCTTCTCAAGTAATTTCAGGGAATTCTTATCCCCATTCATCCTGGCTCTAATGCCGTTAGGAATGGTTATCATTGTTTCAATATGGCCAAAGGACAAACCGTATGATACTGGCATTTCCAGTGGTTTCAGGAGGTCATGGATTGCCTGCTTCAAAGTAAGCTTCGGTTCTTCTTTATTGATGTTGCACTCATCAAAAACCCCCATTACAATTCCTGCTGCTTTTTTTAGATTTGTTGCGTACAAAAGATGAAAAAGCATCTTATCTACCCGATAGGTTTGTTCAGCAATTTCCTCCAGATAAACAATCTTATTTTCGAAATCAGGTTCGTAAGTACTTCCTATCATTGAATCAAGCACACTGATATTTCCGCCTATCAATTCGCCTTCGGCTTTTCCTTCGTTAATGGTATAGATATCATACTCAGGATTATCCCTGGTGTCAGTTTCGCGTTCATAAGGATATTTGTAATGTTTTTGGGGATTCATCAAAATCCTTTTAAAGCAATTATAGGTGAATTCGTTAAATGATGAAATGCCTAAAGGTCCGTGAAAAGTAATCAGTCCGGTTCTTTGATAAATTGATGTTAATAGTGCTGATATGTCGCTATAACCAATAAATACTTTGGGGTTTTGTTGAATTTTATCGTAATCCAGAAGATCGAGGATTCTGATGGAACCGTAACCACCTCTCACACATAAAATTGCATCCACTTTTTTATTAGTAAACATATGCATGAGTTCATCAGCTCTTTCCTTGTCAGTACCTGCAAAATAGCCATATTCCGATAGGACACTGTCTTTATAATAAGTTCGAAACCCAAAACCTTCCAGTTTTTCGATAGTTGTATTCAGCTTTTCTTTTGTTATTGTACC
>JAUVKA010000032.1 GCA_030592205.1 Bacteroidota bacterium
AATACCAGGAAATACAATTTTCAAGCTTATCCATATTTTATAGCCATAAGACAGAGAGGAAATATATTTAAATAAAACCACAAGATTTCATCAAACTAAGTGTCTAATATATATAGATGGAATTGAGATTTTAATCAATTTCTATGGATAAATCAGACCTGGTACAACAAATTAAAAAAGGTGATCAAGCAGCCTTTCGTGAACTGGTGGAAACCTACCAGCACATGATATTAACTACTGCCCAGGGATTTGTAGGAAATATTGAAGATGCCAGTGATGTAACTCAAGATGTATTTCTGGAAATATATCGTTCAATACATTCTTTTAGAGAACAATCAGCCCTGTCGACCTGGATATATCGAATCACAATAACTCGTTCTCTAAATCACATACAGAAAAATAAACGAATTATTAGCCAATCTGGTGATAATCAGGATTTATCCACAATTCGAGATGATGAAATATTAGAATTAAGTGGTTCATTATCAGACAATCCTCAAAATCAGCTAGAAGTAGCTGATCGCAAAAAAATATTTCTCGAAGCATTGAATAGCTTACCTGAGAGTCAGCAAATAGCCTTTACACTACACCATTATGAGGATTTGCCATATAAGGATATAGCGAGGATTATGAAGAAATCAGTTTCATCTATTGAAGCTCTTATTTTTAGGGCTCGAAGAAATTTACAAAAAAAATTATGGGTCTGGTATAAAAAATCATAAGTAGGAACGCAAGTTTTTTACAAACCTATTGTCTAATAAGTAAAGGAGTAAGATATGAATTGCAGCAGAACACGATTAAAATTGATGGATTTTCAAGATGGTAAGCTTGATACTAAGCTAACAGATCTGGTTAAGGACCATTTGTCGGGTTGTGAGCAATGCCAGGATTTTGCTCATGAGTTAGGTCATTTTCAAGATGTTTTTATAAATCAGAAAAAACCTTTGTCGAATCCTTTTCTGACTGATCGTATCATGGAGCAGATAGCTTTGGAGCCAACTCCTGTCAGTCAATATCCTACCCTACTAATGCCAAAATTGGCTTCAGTGGCGGCTGTGGCTCTTTTGGTAATAGCAGGCATTCTTGGTGGGCTGGAATTAGGTAACCGGATTACTGCAGGTTTGGCTGCAGGTCCTACAGCTTACTCCGAAATTTCTTCCCTGGTCAATGAAATGGATCATGAGCCCCTGGAGCAGATGTTGTTAAACCTTAACCAACTGAACCAATGAAAAAGCTGACCATATCAAGGCAATTGCTCTATGCCCTGGTTATTATACTGGTCATAACTAACATTGTTACCGTATTTTCAGTAATGAGGTACCTGAACGATCATAAAAAACAAACAACAATATCTGAATCCGGAGATGAAGCACCTGGTTATCATCGAACTAAAGCCTTTTCTGATGAACTTAATCTGGATAAAGATCAACAATATGTTTTCAGGGAGCTAAACCGCACTTTCAATCAAACGGCTAACCAAATTTATCGCGATCTTTCTCACAGCAGAATGGCTTTAGTTGACGCAATGGGCCAGACTAATCCAGATTCTCTTAAGCTGCAAACTTTGGCCAGAAGCATTGGAGATCTCCACACAGAATTAAAAATGCTTACCAGCGATTTCTACATGGGTCTCAAAGCAGTTTGTTCACCTGAGCAGCAGGATTTATTGTTTAATATGTTCAGAAATCTACTCAATACTGAAGAAGACCTTAATATGCCTCGGGGAAGAGGAACTGGCCGAGGTTATGGAAGATTAAATCAAAATAATAATCAAAATAATAATTAAGTCATAAAAACATGAAAAAGAGAAATTTAATCAAAACATTTGCACTGATCACAGTGTTTGCCTTAGGTTTTAGCCTGCATAGTATGGCTCAAACCCAGAAGGCTGCAACAATTCCACAGGGGAATTATCAGGATCTGGGCTACTGTCTGGATGGTATTAACCTGAGCCCTGAGTTACAGGCAAAAATAGCCAAAATGCAGCAAGATCATCAGACTGCAATGACTCCCTTGCGGCTTAAATTGCAAGGCACACGGGACTGGACTATAAAAACCCAGACACGTAAAGAAATGGACGCTCTAAAAGCTAAACACCAGGAAGAAATTTGGAATTTGGTCCCTGAAGCCAGGGGTAAAAGTCTAAACCTTCGACAGGGAACAGGTCGTGGACAGGGATATCCTGGACAAGGGTATGGCCGGGCAGCTGGAGCTGGTTTTTACAGAGGTGTTGGCTATGGAAGAGGTGCCGGATATGGCAGAGGAGCAGGAGTTGGAGTTGGTGTTGGACGTGGAGCTGGAATGGGAAGAGGAGCTGCTGTTGGAAGAGGCTATGGACGAGGTGCCGGGAGAATAGGAAATCCATATATCCGATAAATTTCACATTATCGTATTCAATCGCTGCCAGGTCAATCAGACCTGGCAGTTTTTTTGAATACTTAAAAGTACCTATTATATTTCGACCATAATTCATCTCCCAATTTCCAGTACCGCTCAACAGCACCATTTGCTATCTCCAGTGAATATTGGGTTAATAATTCAATGACCGTTTCAGGATCGCTCTTATATAATTCAAGCATCTTTTTCTCAAATTCAGGCTGATTGGTGAAAGCTTTCTCTTCAATCTCTTTCCAGACAACTTCAACATCTTTACTCATTACCTGATAACGGAAACCACAAAGCTGACTGACCCGTCGGAAAGCCCACCAGGCACAATCACGACGGAACTTCTCCCGACCATCAACCATGTATGATTCAGGCATGGTACTAATTCCACAATATATAGGCACATGAGGTGTAGTTGCCGGGTTGTCATAACCTAGCCACACCACCCCGCCGATCGGATCAGGCAACCATGATCTGGATTGAGTTACCATCAGGTAAGTGGCACGGGCACAGCAAATTGTACGTTCATAAGGAACTTTTAACAATTTTCTTATTTCGCTATTCATGAATGGATTTGCAACTGGACTTTGTACCAAGTCACCCTGACGATTAATTGTTTTTATAGAACCTGTCATATCAAATGGGCTATCCTGGTAATAGTCTCTGAAAATCGATAAAATATCCTTAACCGAAACCTTCTTGTCAGGCTTTACTGAGAGCGGAAAATTTTCGCTATTTGGATTCAGCTTAAGTGAAGGGGCTACTGAGCTAAGGGCTCGCCATTCACGCCTACGACTGCCAAGGCTATTCCTGTTGGCATAAACATAACAGAATTCAAACTTCTTTCCACTTTCAGGACTCCAGAACCCTAGCTCTTCAGCCAAACTGAATACATTATCAGAAGCCAAATAGTTGTCCTTGTCTTTCAGATCAATAGTGCGTATCCGGCTGGCATTAGCAGATACACCAATCTCATTATCAGGGACTCTAACAGCAGCCCAAACAGCCCCGGTTTTTCCTTTTCCTGGCCCCAAAATCTCAAAATGCCATGTTTCATTTGGTTCGGCAAAGGTGAAGCACTCTCCAACATCATTATAACCATATTCTTTAGTAAGCTCATCAATTACTCTTATAGCCTCACGTGCAGTTTTAGCTCGTTGTAATGCAAGTCGATATAATTCAGGACAATCAATTAATCCCTCATCAGAAATCATTTCTCTTTTACCACCAAACGTAGTTTCCCCAATTGCAAGCTGATGTTCATTCATACATGGATAGGCGGTATTAATGAAAGCATAAGTTTCCCTAAGCTGAGGTATAAAACCAACCTCTATTCTATCGGGATCATCGGGGCCTTTTGCCCTTTTAGGTTCAAGATAAATAGTACACTCTTCTCCTTTCTTATACTTCTGACCAGGAACCAGGTTGATCCATGTGCGGTCGGTACCGGAATCACAAGAATGTGAGGTCATTGTTGATCCATCCACCGAAGCAGCCTTTCCAACGATTATGCTAGTGCAACTTTCTGATTCAATAAACTCTTGGGAAAATGCTGCTAATGGCAGTGCTAAAACCAGAAGAAATAGTATTTTTTTCATGATAAAATCTTTTGATCGATTATAAAATGCTGTGTGGGTTTTACGAAGAACTCTTTAGAAGCCTTGTCAGAACTTCCTTCATGGAGACGCAATTATGCGTCTCTACTTATCTCTTTAATCTTAATTTCTTAAAACCTACTTTTGTCCTGTGCCTTTTGCCCTAAGCCCCCTACATTCCTCTTGCAAACATACCCCAGAAGGTATTCCCTAATTCCCACCACCTACTCATTGCTGCTCTGGCAAAGTCATTTGTGTATTGAGTCAGGAACTCTCGGTATTCAGGTGTTACGGGATGACCGTCTTCATCCAGAACCGGTTTCTTTTTCATTTCAGCCTTATACATTTCAAGCACCTTCTTTTCGATCAATGGAAGCTCATCAAACGCCTTGTCTTCAAGTTCCTTAACTCCAC
This sequence comes from Bacteroidota bacterium, assembly GCA_030592205.1. Lineage (GTDB taxonomy): Bacteria > Bacteroidota > Bacteroidia > Bacteroidales > UBA12481 > JAUVKA01. The sequence continues at coordinate 4,395 of JAUVKA010000032.1, forward strand.
CCTCAATGTATTCACGGGTACGTCCCCACCTACCTTCAGCAAGGCGGTTAGTTCTGCGGAAGCTCCAGATAGCAGCGTCGGTGCGAAAACTTTTCTGACCACAGATGGCAAAGCTTTCAGGTAAACTCAAAGTACCAGAGAAAATAGGTATTCTGGGACTGCAGCCCGGATTATCAAATGAGAACCATGCAACTCCCCCAATTTCATCAGGCAGCCAGTCACGGCACTGGATAATCTGTGAATATGAACAGCCACTAATAGCAATATTTCTTACGCGTTCATAAGTTCCAGGCTTCAACGTATTTATAAGGGTCTGCAAATCACGGCCCATAAATGGATTGGCTACTGGACTTTTAACAGGATCAGGATCAATATTTTCCTGCTCCCCTCCCCTGCGATATCTGGGCCGGTTAACAACCATTAGATTTTTTGTGGCCTCCAGATCAGTCCCCTCATAAGTCTGGCGATAAAATGCCAAAACATCTCTTACACTTACCTTTTTATCAGGTTTTACGGAGAATGGCAATTCATCCATTTCGGGAGTGAGTCCAAGTGATGGAGCTACTGTGCTAAGTACAAAATATTCCCTGATTGAATAAGGTTTTCTCCCACTATACACTTCCCACATTTTAAACTCCTTCTCGCTATCAGGGTCCCAATACCCCAATTCCTCAGCAAGCGAGAAAACATTATCAGAAGCCATATAATAGTCTGGTTTATCAAGGTCAAGGATACCGATTCGAGAAATGTTTGCTGAAACACCCACATGGTTATCAGGAATTCTAACTGCAGCCCATACAGCTCCAATTTCAAATACGCTTGCTCCAAAGATCTCAAAATGCCAAACCTCGTTCTTATCGGCAACGGTAAGGCATTCCCCAAAATCCCCATATCCATATTTAGTTGCAAGTTCACCCATAAGTTTAATTGCTTCTCGAGCAGTTGCGCAGCGTTCCAGGGCCACAGCCTGTAACTCCTCAATAAGAAACAGTCCATCATCATTACGCAACTCCCTTTTCCCACCGATGGTAGTTTCACCCATAGCCAATTGTTTCTCATTCATGGCAGGATAAGCAACATTGTAGTACGCATAGGTTTCCTCAACCTGGGGGATTTCTCCTTTCTCAATCACCCGTCGTGTATCCCAGGGTGTTTCTGTATGCAATGTTCCCCAACGGATTTTGCGCGTAGCGCCTTTGTCATAGTACTTATGCGGCTCAATGGTGAGCCATGTTCTATAATTCCCATCACAACTATGACTCGTAATTACTGATCCGTCTGTAGAAGCTTTCTTGCCCACCATAATACTGGTACAAGAAGCATCTTCCTCACTTACTGGAATGAACTGGGCTTGAGAATTTAAATTAGCTAAAAAAATGACCAGCATCAGTAGCAGGAAAGATTGAAGGGTAGTTTTGTTTTTCATGGAAAAATCCATTTATGAGTTTATATTTCTTTTCAAAAGTGCTATTCAAATACGATTGTTTTATTATCTGCCTCTTCATGGTTCTTCAGGTAAAATCCAATTCCATTTTTAATTACTTCTGCATATCGTGGAACATCAAAGCAGACAATAAGTTTTTCCGGATAATACTCGTTCCAACTTTCAAAGGTTTGTAGGATGGTTGAGGTATGGCGCCCCACCCTCACGTCGATTGGCCATCCATTTTCATCCATTGGGGCAAAAAGCAATCCGTGTTCTCCAGCCTTGATAACAAATTCATCTTTACCTTCGAGTAATTGTTTTTCACCTGTAATTCCTCTGGTGGCATCAAGGAAAGGTTCCGGGGCCTCAAATAAGAGTGAAACTGCATCAGAATGATCTCCAATCTCCCTGTGGGATAATCCGTGCAAATTTTTTGGAGAAAATTCTGTACCAATACTAAAGCCTTCAAAATCAGTAAGCATCATGGAAACCAGGGTTGCGAGTTCTTGTCCATTTTCATGTGCAACGATGGTATTTATCACAGGATACTGCAATTCAGCTTCATGCATATCAATAACCAGATCAACTTTTTCCTTCTCAATTAATTGCATATAGGCATAGCACGTTTTTTCAGTAAGAGTCCCATTGGCCCTTCCCGGCCATGTGCGATTGAGATTTCGAATATCCACATAGGCCAGGTTTTGTCCGCTTGGACAATGTATATATACCTCTGGATCAGGCCACTGATCTAATGGGTTTGACCAGCGATCACCCATCCTAAAAGTTTGCCCTCCCCAAGAGGTTGGTATGGTGTATTTTGTTGGATAAGCACCACTCGGGCGGGTTACTGTTGTTCCACTGCGGTTAGCGGATAAAACAACTATCAACTTACCTGTCTGGATTCTGGCATTTTCAACCATTAACCAGGCAGCCAGTCTACCTGCAGGTTCCTCTGGATGAGATCCACCAAGTATCAATGAGGTAGCTCCCGGTTCATCGCCTTCGATAATGAAAACATTACAATCGTTGACACTTCCCTGTATGCCTTCAAAATAGTCACCTAGTTTTTTGACTTCCACCCAATCACCAATGACAACGGTTTCTTTATAATGTCGATGCTGATAAAATTCAATACCGGCAAATACCACAATAACAAGGCCTGCTGTGCTAAGAAGTACTTTTCTGATGATAGACTTAGTTTTCATCCTTCACACTTATTTTAAAAAGAACAAACGAAGCAAAAATGGCATCAGGATTACAATATATATTACTTCCTTCTTCCAGTCTTTGGTTTTGATAAGGTTATAAATAATCAAAACAGATATGAAAGCAATAAACAGGTAATATATAGCTGAAATTATTGTGTTTAAAATGTCCATTTTATATTTCTAAACTTATAATTTTCTAAACTTATTAACCATCTAGATCCCTGTTAAAAATCCAAGGTCTTTACTGAATATGACCATTAGGGTTCCAATAATAGCGATCACTATTGAAGGAACCAGGCAGGTTTTTAAGAACTGGGAATACTTTTCCTTTGGGCCAACCACATCAACTGTTAAGCGACCAATTATGGCCGTTGGCGGCAAGGCATCTCCCAGAGGCCATATTATACTCATTCCTGCCAGAGCAACAATGGGATTTAACCCCATGGTATTAAATAATAGTACGAGTGGCACGCCAAATACTGCTGCTGAACCGTACATCAATACTGATTCCGTTATTGGTAGAAAGACAAATAAGCTTCCAATAACTAAAAAGGTAGGTAAAGTGATAAACATAATTGCTAATAATCCCCTAACACCTGTCAATGTCATAATTTGCACCAAAATACCCACTGCAGTCAGGGTCCCAATCAAAGGCAATAGTTGTTTGATAGTATCTGCCGAGATCTTAAATAATTTAAGTTTTTTAGGAGAAAGAAGGTAAGAGCTTAATCCTGCCAGCAGGAACATCAGCGGCATTCCTACTATCGGAGTGTTATGTGGCCATTTGCGACCAATGAATATCAGTCCAAAAAATATCAGAAATGGAACTATTATACGCCACCAATTCATTTTTTCAGGAGGGCTGGGCAATTCTTTAAATGCTTTATCAACATCAATCTTTGTACCCTTCCATCCTAAAAAGAAAATAGTAAATAAGGCTCCAAGCACACAAGGAATTAATAGTGGCAAAAAGAAGCCTACATACGGCATATTAACACCAGCTGCAGTCATCATAGCCCACAAACTAACTGGAGGCGCGGCAGCACTTAATCCGGCAATCAGGAAAATAATTGCTGCTATTCGAATCTTTTTGATACCCATGTAATTCAGGACTACTGCTACTAATCCGCCTGTTATTAAGACAGTTACACTTCCTGCACCTGTCAGGGCACCAGGTATTAATAGGATTATCATCAATAAGATAAGCAGTAAAACCCTGCTTTTATGGAAAGTCTTGATAATGGATCTGATAATAAAAGCTATTCCGCCGGATTCTTTGAGAATATTCATAAAAAGAGTGGCGGAGATGAATATTAAATTAATATCCAGGTAAGTTATTGCACCCTCAGCGATGTGCCTGGCAGGAAACCAATGTCCTGCACTCACAGCGCCACCAATAGCAGCCATTAGCATGGCCAGCTCAGTTGAGAGTTTGAATCGCAGGGAAATGATGTAAATCAATACCATTACACCCAGAACAATCCCTGCAGCCTGATACATATTCACAATTCAGTATTATTTATTAAATACTTTTGTTAGCACTGAAGATATCTCAGTGTTCAACTCAAAAAGAATCAAGGGAATATCCTTCCCTTTGGAGATTGTTGTAAATCTGCCATCACTATCACCCTCTTTTTTGACTATCATAAAATCTGAGTTTGGACAAACTGCATCAATCGATTGCTCATCACTGCTATCACCCGAGGAGGCTCCTTGTGAACGGCGCGACATACCTTCAATATGAGATCCTATGATTTTGATTCCTTGTTTTTTAGCTTCTTCTATTAAGGCCTTGGTACGGGCTAACTCATCATCAATAGATACACCTGCTGCTCCCATTCCCTTCAAACTGGCTCCTGTAACGATTATTAATGTCTTGAATGGTTTGCCAGCATCTTTGGCTTTAACCAGATCTTTAGCAGTAACCATGAGATTGTATTCAAAATCCATTTTTAAGCGTTGCATAAATATTTTTAACCTAACCGGCCCTGGGCTTTGACCACAGGAGGTCAGAATAACAGGTTCTTCGGCTGTTTGAGCCACTGACTCATTTGGGGTGAAAAAAAGAATTGAACAGGTGATCAAAGTTATTATTGCAATGCTTAGCTTGTCCATTTGTTTTGCCTCCTTATTAAAGATTGTTTTGTAGACAATAAAGTTATTAAACTTCGATAGCTTACCATATTTTGCTCTCTTTTATTAAGAATAATTAACGATTTACAGGATCCCATTTTAAGCCATATTCTATTGCTAATCCCTTGATATTAAGTAAGTGTATAACAGGAATGTCTCTCAGTAATGCTTTGTGGATTACTCCCTGTTTTTCAGCCACAGGAATTCTGAATTTTCTTACTACTCCAGGTTTGAGCCCCAAAATTGTTTCACTGGTGCCAATATTAGCCATAGCTCCACCCGCATTGATAAAGGCTTTAAGCCCTGATGATTTAGTGAATCCATACAGGCTGTCTCGTAAACTCACATTACGGACAAACTTGTCTTCCTCAATAAAAAAGTAATTTGATTTATAGATTTTTTCTCTCAATTGATATATTGTAGATTCTTCCCAGTCCAATCCAATATCCCCTTCTCCACCTAAGGACACAGCCAGGGGTTGATCATTAATAAGCTTACTTCTCATTAGAAGCTGATAGATATCTAATATTGTCAGCTCCGGCCTTGTTGCTCCATAGGAAGACGATCCAATAGAAATAATGGTTTTGCAGGTCAAGTGCATAGCTTTTGCAGCAGCCATGCTTGAGAGAAGCAGTCCAGGAAATGACCCAGAAGATCCGAGGGCTATGGTGTCTCCGTGTTGAACACCTGCCTCTCTAAGAAGAGTAACAATAAGAGCCGCAAATTCAGGATTGATAGTTGTTCTTTTCGCATCTGGATGGCCAACAGTTGATGTTATCGAGGTCCACTCGGGTCCAATGAGTCCGGTTTTATTAGGATCATTTTTAACATCAATCTGTATGCCGGTCTGTTGGCAATGGCTAGCGATAAGGCTTATCATGTTCTCCATATATTTGACAGCCAGCTTTTCCTCCTTATTTAATTTTCCTGGTTGATGTGGTCGGAAAAGGAAAAATGTCAGCAAAATCACGACACTTATAGCGCTTGAGACAAATAAAACCCGCTCCCTCTCTGGAAATCTTGGTCTGTTCCACATAGCTTAGAAAATCCAATAAAAAAGTTTGCCGATGAAAAATAGAATGGTTAGAACAACAGCCATGGCTGAGAAAGTAACTGCCAGACCTTGTTTTTCAATTTGTCCGGCGATAAGGCCAGGAATAACCCAGCCAATAACCTTTAGCTCAAGAGTAGCTGGAAAAAATTGGGGCAAAATGAAAGATAATAGAAATGCTCCTGTTGCCCCAGCCAAAATCAGAAAAACAAAACGTCTTTTCCCAAAAAGGATAAGATATCTGGAAGCCAAACGATATAAAGCCCAAGCCAATATAGATACTAGTATGGTTCCTAATAGCCTTAGCGGCTGGTCAATAAATAATACAAGGTAGGCCGGAACGATTATTCCACCGGGATAAAACCCCGTAAGCGCAATAAATATCAGTGTAATAGCCAGTCCAATAAAAAATAATTCATAAGTCATGAAGAATTCATTTTAGCAATTCAATTTTTCTGGCGGATTCTTCCCAATAATTCACCAATTTCATTCCCACTCCGCCTATATTAACCAGGCCAAACACGATGCTTGGCCCATTACATGATTCTATGATTTCACTTGTAATGAGCTCTGGTTTTCTTATTCTAACACTTTCTCCTGTATGTAGTATCCTTTTATAAACCTGTCCATGTGTTCCAAGGTAAAAGATCTGATCGAAACGATCTTTTCCTTCCTTTTTAAGATATTGAAGCCACTGTTGGCTACGCTCCCCACGATCCATTCTAAATGAGAACAGTCCAATTATATCAGGATTTGATAACTTTAGCTGTCGAACAGTTTCATCCATTAAAAGGCGAGAAGAAACCGGATCATTAGCCGCAAAACTATTCACAAAAATGACTGGCCCCGCCTTTCCCCGAAATTCATATCCTCTTGCTTCTCCTTTGTCCATTTTGCAGTTTTTGATTCCATTATGAATGTGATTAGTGGCAATACCCAGTTGCAATGCGACAGCCCCTGCGATATCCTGGTTTTGAACAGATAAGGGGATGGATTTAAAGGTATTCAGCTTAACACCTTTTCGATGGATTTTTTTCCTGAGATCTTCTGTAACATCACTTTTTTCCATAAACAATACTGATCCAGGAAAGATATCATTCTGATACAGCTCATACATGCTCTCGCCTTCTGCAGTATTAATATGATCCGGTCTAAGATTGGTAAGAATAGTGTAGTGTGGTTTAATCAATTTATGAGATTCAAGCCAATGGTTCTCAGGCTGGATGCTCATAATTTCGGTAATCAGACAATCAACCCGCAGCTCAACTGCCTTTCGCAACATTTTTTTTTGCTCCAGAATATTGGGTGATCCAATTCTTTTAAGGTCTTCCTCAGTGCCATCTGGAAGGATATATTTTGCTTCTGTACCTGTAGTTTTGGCCAGAACTACCCTACCCGACTCCCGAAGGATACTGGCCAGTATTCTCACAACACTTGTTTTTCCACGCGTGCCGGATACGCTTATCCTTAGAGGGATAGAATTAATATTGCGATTGTGAAGAATCGTTTCTACAATCAATCCAATAATAAAAATGATTAGTAGAGATAGCAATAGTTCTATCGGCACCATGTCTTGCATGCAGACGAAAATAAAAGTTATTTCAATACTTCAAATGTAGGATGTTATAAGAATTTCTTACTTTTTCAAAACAAAAAACCAGGTTAATCTGGCGTAAATCATGGCTGAAAACCACTCTTCAGTTTGCTCTTGGTAACCAGGCGGATATCTGGTATTTAGATATGATTCGTGCTTCTGTATTAATGAAGGCCCCAACTGAAGCTGAAGGAACTTACCCTGCTTGCTGCTTTTTGATATTTCCATGAGCCATCCAAGGCCGGCTGATTTCTCATTTAGCCTATTGAGGTCATTTTCTCCTTTTATATTAAGCCCAAATCCTGCTTTGAAGTATAATCCGTTGCTGATAAGCCTTTCTTTTTGATTGTTGATCTTTCTGAATAAAAATACATTAACTCCACAATCGGCTGCAGGTCCAATAAACCATCTTTCCTCAAAAACATCTACATGTGTTGTTTTGAGATATAAACCAAGGTCGAATGCCAATGATTTCAATGGCCTTAATTGTGCTGATACTCCGGCAAGGCCCTTGCCCCCAACAGATGCTCCTAAGCTTAATTTGGTGGGTATTTGACTCTTTACATCAATTATTGAAAGATAGATAAACAGAGTAAGAAACAAATAGAATAATTTCCGATTCATTTTGTAGATCTTTTTCCCTAAAGTTAGGTAAATACAAATTATAAAATCAATGAATCATAAAATATATGTTCATAATACCATTAGCTGCTCCCCCCTCAATTGAATAAGAGTTCCATTCCATGCATCTATCCATAAATTCTGATATTTTTGTTACTGAAATAAGATAAATAATTATGAGAAAAGCATTTTTCATTGCCTTTACGGGAATTCTCTTACTTAGTTGCCAGAACCAATATTCCGGTGTTCCCGAATCATATAATTCCCTACTTGATTCAGCATTTGTCAAGGCTGGAGACAATATTGTGCAAATCAAAAAGGCTCTTGATGAAGCACCTGAAACCCAAAAAGAAGGCATGGCTTTTCTTATCAGTTATATGCCTGAACGTGATTTGACGAATCTGACATCAGAGTTTCTTTTGGAAAATGCCGAGTATGCCTATAAAGCACGTGAAGAATTCCCATGGTGTAAGGTGCTGCCAGACAGCATTTTCTTCAATGAAGTTTTGCCATACGCCAATACCACTGAGGATAGAGATCCTTGGCGGAAAGACTATTATGAGCGTTTTTCTAAATATGTTAAGGACAAGGATGATTTGGTGGATGCAATTTTTGCCATAAATAATCCAATTAAGGATGAGGTTGGTGTTGAATATAATACTAAGAGATCTAGAGTAGATGCAAGCCCGAAACAATCTATGGAAGAGCATATGGCTACTTGCACAGGTTTGTCGATGATTCTGACTGATGCATTCAGGTCAGTTGGTATTCCTTCACGACTGGCTGGTACAGGTATGTGGACAAATATGAAAGGAAATCACACATGGAGCGAAGTTTATGTTGATGGAGAATGGATGTTTACTGAATATTATCCGGATGCCCTTAATAAATCATGGTTTGTAGCTGATGCCGGAAAAGCCGATCCGGAAAATGAAATCCACTGGATTTATGCGGTATCCTACAAGCCCACAGGGATGTACTATGGTGCCGGAACCCAGGCAATGCATTTAATAAATAAGATTGATCAGAATAGGATACCTGATGCCTGGAAAGCAAGGTTGGATAGGATGAAAGAATATGGCCGTACTTTACCAGAGCCTTATGTTCATGGCCTTAATGTAACTCAGAGATACATAGATATTTACCGTGAATCATTGGCGAATGGAAAACTGGCAGAAGATGAAATTATGTGCAATATTGTGGTTTTTAAGGACGAGGAATCCAAAACCAGTCAGGATAGACTTAGCTGTTTAGTTGAAGTGTTTCTGGATGATAAGAAAATCGATTTTGGATATTCCCCTGCCAGAACTGACGATAATAATAATTTCCTTAAAATGAAGCTGAAAAAGCAAACTGAATATCAAATAGTTATTAGTGATCAGTCGCAGCCGGATTACAGCATGAATCACAAGCTTATTACTAATAATGAGGATAAATTGGAATTTCAATTAATATATAAATAGTAGAGACAGATCACGATCTGTCTCTACTAATCCATAATCAAAATGAAAAAAATAATTATCCCCCTATTCTTCCTTTCCCTTTTTGCGGCTTGCACCCCATCAAACGAATACAAAATTCAGGTAACAGTCACCGATGGTCCTGATTCTATTATGGTTCACAACCACTGGTATGTAACATCCGACACCATGCCGGTGATTGATGGAATATGTGAATTTACCGGAGTAGTAGATTCCTTCCCTACACTTGTTTCCCTGGGTTTTCCTTTCCCATCTCATGAAACTACAAGGATGATTCTGGAGCCTGGAAAAATCAAAGTGAATTATTCAAAAGATAAAGGCTTCACTCTTGGTGGAACTGAAAACAATATCATCTTGCAGGAGTTGTTTGACCAACTCAAACCACTTAATGACGAGGTAAGAGTTGTATGGAGGGCATGGAATGATGCATATAAGAAGGAACCGAGGATCAAAGAGGAGTGCGAGGAGGCATGGGTGATTCAGGAGAAAGTTAAGAAGCGGAAGGATGAACTGACTCGCAAGCTTATCAGTGAAAACCCTAATTATGCCGGACTGGTTATTACTCTTCCAATTGCCAGGTATGAGAACGCTGAGAACTTGGGGTCTTATGTTGAGCTTTTTAAAGAATACGCTGGAGATAAGCGATATGAGAGTCTCGTTACACAGTATGAGGTTGCAGAAAGAACTGTTAGCGGCAAAGCTGCGCCAGGATTTAGCTATCCAAATCCTGAGCGGGAAATGGTCTCGCTGTCAGATTTCAAAGGGAAATGGGTTTTACTGGATTTCTGGTATGTCGATTGTCCCTGGTGCAGGAAACTCACTCCTCATCTGATCAATATTTACGATGATTGGAGCAAGAATAGAGATTTCGAAATTATCAGTGTATCTGTCGACAAGCCCAAAGATTATGATAGATGGCTGGAAGCTATTGACCATGACGGGGCCACATGGACCCAAGTAAACGACAGTACGAAAACCTATCCGCTTGAGTATGGTATAACCGGATATCCAACCTTAATACTTGTAGATCCTGAAGGTAATGGAGTTCGTAAAATTGTTGGATACCAGGAAGAAGGTGGTTTACGAAGAATCCTTGAGGAGTATTTGTAAATAATGAATAGAAAGATTTTACTCTTATTGTTATCTCTTTCCCCACTGCTGCTGGAGGCCCAGAACAGCTTATCATTTTTTGAGGCTATTGACCCTCAGAATTGGCAATATCAGCAGGATATGACCTGGGATGATTATAATTCTATACCCGGCCATCAATGGTCAGACAGATCTCTTGTTCCTGAACGCAGTTCTTTTAGGAGCTTATTTAATATTTCAAGCTGCTTTCTTAGCTCATCATATCTAATATATGCATTTCTGCCAGGCTTCTGGTCAACTCTACTAATCATTGAGTACAAATA